>SCVN01000001.1 GCA_004296885.1 Nitrospirota bacterium
ATGGGGGCCATCATCATGGACGGGGCGGTGATCGGCGAGGACTGCGTGGTGGGGGCCGGGGCGTTGGTCACCGAGGGCACCATCGTGCCGCCCAAGAGCCTGATCCTGGGCTCGCCGGCCAAGGTCAAGCGGTCGGTGACCAAAGAGGAATTGGAGTGGATCAGGGAGTCAGCGGAGAACTATATCCGCTATGCGAAGACCTATTTGGGGGAACCGCTCAAGTCAAAGCCGGGCTTCCAGCCGTAACAACCATATCGCGTCGTTCGTCGCCCGCCAGAAACCTCTCGTTTCACGAGTGCCCCTTCGCGGTCATTGCCGGCATCACAAGAGCCACCGGTGAAGATTTATCAACCGTCGGCGAGCCGGCCACGTGGCCGACAAGATCGTAGGCTGATGCATCCGTAATGGTCGCTTTGACGAACTCTCCCGCTTTGGCCGACCCCTGATTCAAATACACCAGCCCGTCGATTTCAGGCGCCATGCCTTCGTGACGGGAAGCCAGCAGTTGATCCGATTCCTCGGACGGACCTTCCACCAACACCTCGACCGTGCGCCCGAGCAGCGCTTGGCTCTTCTTGAGCGCAATGCCTTCCTGCAAGTTGAGCAGTTCGGCCCGACGTTCGTCCATGAGTTGCCTGTCGAGCTTCCCATTCATCTCGACGGCGGACGTGTCTTCCTCGTCGGAATAGAGGAACACGGCCACCCGCTCGAAGGCCATGTCCTGCACATACTGCTTCAGCTCGTCATAGGCTGCGTCGGTTTCACCGGGAAACCCCACGATGAACGCCGTCCGAAACGTGAGCCCCGGAATCCGTTTCCTGAGCCGTTCCACCAGCGCCGTAATCGAAGCCTTGTCCCCCAACCGGTGCATGCGCTTCAGCATCGCATCGTTGATGTGCTGGAGCGGCATGTCGATATACTTGGCGATCTTTTCCTCCCCGGCGTAGAGCGAAATCAATTCGTCGTTCATCTGCTGGGGATAGAGATAGAAGGGCCTGATCCATCGCAGCCCGTTCACCTTGACCAACCCGCGCAGGAGCTGCGTCAACCCCTGCCTGAGCCCCAGATCCACCCCATAGTTGACCGTGTCCTGGGAGATCAGGTTGATCTCCTTCACTCCTTCATCGGCGAGCCGCTGGGCCTCCGCCACGATGGACTCCACGGGCCGGCTCCGCTGTTTGCCCCGCATGAGGGGGATGGCGCAGAAGGCGCAATTGCGATTGCAGCCCTCGGCGATCTTGATATAGGCCATGTGCGGCTTGTCCAGCCGGAGTCGGGGGGTCCGTTCATCGTAGAGATAGGGAGGCGGGGAGAAAAAGAGCCCTTGCCGCTTGCGGCCCGGCTTGAGCAACGTCTGGGTGATCTCGGCGATCCGGCCGATCTCGCCGGTCCCGACCACTCCGTCCAACTCAGGTAGTTCCTTCAGCAGCTCGCCTTGGTACCGCTGCGCCAGGCAGCCGGCGGCGATCAGCACCCGGCAGGAGCCGGTTTTCTTCAGATGCCCATGCTCGATGATCGCATTGATGGATTCCTGCTTGGCTTCTTCGATAAACCCGCAGGTGTTGACGATGACGACCTCGGCCTCGGCTGGATCGGGGGTCAGGACAAACCCCTTCGCCACCAGCGAGCCGAGCATGACTTCCGCGTCCACCTGGTTTTTGGTGCATCCCAGGTTGACAAAGCCGATGCGCGTCTTGCCGGATTCCGAGAGAAGGGGCAATGGTTTGCGAGTGGCCATACGCAAGACAGTGTACGGGTCGGTTGAAGGGGCTGTCAACACAGCGAAGGGGCTACATAGAGAGACAGGAAAGCAATTTTCGCTCACTCAAGCAAATGGCCCCGAGCAGCCATAATGGGCTGTGCAGGATGTTCAAAATGGCCACCCAGCGAGGCCGCAGCAAGCGAGAAACCGAGGCGTACTTTTTATCGTACGGTGAGGTTTTGAGCGATGCGAGAACAAAGCTGGAGGCCTTTTTCAACATCCTGCTAACGAGTTCCAATGCGGATCAGACAGACCGGATCGCCCACCAGCGCCGTGGGATAATCTGTTTCCTCCACCGAGCCGGATACCTTGTGGCGGCTGCACCAATCCTCAATCCAGGGAATCTCTTCGACCGATGTGGTGACCAGCCCAGGCCGCTTGAGCTTCCTCAGACAGGCATCGGTCAGGCTCCTGACGATTGTCCGTTCGCGCGCAAAACGCGACGCATCGAACGTCGCCGGGTTGGCCCGGCCATAAGAAAGCGCGGCCAGCTCGGGAAATCGCTCCGGATCGTTCAACACGCTCACCACCCACAGATGGTCGAATCGGCCTGCAGCCTTGCCGCCATCCTGCGCCGAAATGCGGAATGGCAAGCCGGCACAGGCGCGATTCAACAAGCGGACTTCCTTCGCCCTGAGATTACACGCCGTGACTTCGCGCCCGAGTTCCATCGTTTCCATGGCGAGCAGGGGAATCTCCGCCACCCCGGCGCCGACGTACAGGCTCCGCCCCTTCGGTTTCAGGCGACCCAGCAGCACCTCCGCCATCTTGATCCCGAGTTTCCGGCAGGGCTCGCGCTTCGCCTTCCAGAAAGCCGCTCCCCCTTCGTCGCAGTAGATCGGGCCCAGTTTCACATAGTCCAAGCGCCTGAAGACTGCCGCAATGGCTCTTGTGGTATCGGATGTCAGCTGCTTCTTCATGGGGCAGGCTGCTCCTTGATGGTTGCGAGCCGGACCGTTGCAGCCGCGAGACAATCTACCACCAGCTCCATAAAGGCAAAGTCCAAGGTCTCGATGGTATCCGTGGGCCGGTGGTAGTGGGGATTGCGGAAATCGGCCGTGTCGGTGAGCATGACAGCCGGATAGTCCTCGTCCCAGAAGGCCGCATGGTCGCTGCGCCTGCTGTCGGGAAGCTGCTCCCCTCGCCCCGGCACCAGAAGTGGAACGGTTTTCAGCTCCGGGACGAGCCCCTTGGCCGCTTGCGCAAGCGCCGTCACCAGATGGGCGGCCGCTTCGTTCCCGATGACGCCGAGGAAATCGCCCGTGGTCGGAACCGGGATGGGTACGCCCGGTGGAATCCTCTGCGAGCCGGGCTCGGCGCTGGCATAGCCCATACATTCCAGCGCGATCATCCCCTGAATCGGCTGGTTCGTCGTCCGCAGATGAGCCGCATAGGCCCGGCTGCCGAGCAGGTTCTCTTCCTCCAGACAAAAGCCGATGAACTGCACATCGTGAATCAGCGGGCGATGCTTGAGGCTCCTGGCCGTTTCCAGCAGCACGGCCAGGCCGCTGGCATTGTCGTCCGCGCCCGGCGAACCAATGACCGTGTCATAATGGGCCGCGATGAGAAGCGGAGCCGCCGACGCGTCCGTTCCCGTGAGCGTGGCGATCACGTTGCGGAAGGTCCTGCCATAGGCGGCGAAGGGGTGGCCGGTCACGATCAGCCCCAGGCTCCGGAACTGGTCGACGAGGTACTGGTCTGCTTGCGCGAGTGTAGCCGGGGAAGAAACAGGGTGCCGTTCACCGACGAGCGCCATCACATGTTCGCGGAGGCGATCCTGCACGATGCTAGGAGACGATCTCGGTGCCGATCCCCCGATCGGTGAAGATCTCCAGCAAGATCGCATGCGGCATGCGCCCGTCGATGATGTGGGCTTTTTGAACCCCGCCGTCCAGCGCGGCCAGGCAGGATTGGACTTTCGGCAACATGCCCTCGCTGATCGTGCCCTTCTTCACCATCTTCTGCATGTCCTTGCGCGACAGGGTGGACACGTGGCTGCCCTTGGCGTTGCGGATGCCCTTCACGTCGGTCAACACGAGCAGTTTTTCCGCCTTGAGCGCCGCCGCGATGGCGCCGGCGACCAGGTCCGCGTTGATATTGTAGGTGTTTCCCGCGCGGTCTGCGCCGATCGGGGCGATGACGGGGATAAAGCTCTCCTGTTGCAGCTTTTCGATCAGGCGCGGATTGACCGACTGGACCTCGCCCACGAGCCCGAAGTCGCCGTCTTCCTCTCCGTCAGGCTCCGTGCCGAGGCTTTCCGCCCAGGCCTTGACCGTAAGCGGCTTGGCCATGATCATGCCGCCGTCCTTGCCGGTCAGCCCGACGGCCCGGCCGCCGTGCTGGTTCAGCAGGTTGACGATTTCCTTGTTGATCTTTCCGCCCAGGACCATCTCCACGACCTCCATCGTGGCCCGGTCGGTGACCCGCACGCCCTGGCGGAACTTGGCCTCGATGCCGAGGTGGTCCAGCATCTGATTGATCTGCGGGCCGCCCCCGTGCACGATCACCGGATTGAGGCCCACGTACTTCATCAGCACCACGTCCTGCGCGAAGCCGTCCTTGAGCTGGTCGTCCGTCATGGCCTTGCCGCCATACTTGATGACGACGGTCTTGCCGGCGAAGGTCCGGATGTAGGGAAGGGCCTCGATCAGGACATTGGCCTTCTTGATCAGTTTGTTCATACGTCGCTCCGCTCCTCAGCTATCAGCTCTTACAGAATAAACCGGCTCAAATCCTCGGCCTTCGCGATCTCGCGCAGCCGGTCCTTCACATAAGCGGCATCGATCAGAATCGCTCGCTCGACCACGTCGGGAGCCTCGAACAACACCTGCTCCAGCAGCCGCTCCATAATCGTGAACAGCCGGCGGGCTCCGATGTTTTCCGTCCGGTCGTTCACCTGGACGGCGGTGGCGGCAATCTCCTCTAGTCCGTCCTTGGTAAAGTCCACGGTCACTCCCTCCGTGTCGAGCAAGGCCCGATACTGGGTGATGAGCGCGCCGCGCGGCTCGGTCAGAATGCGGACCAAATCGTCTTTGGTCAAGGCCGTCAGCTCGACCCGGATCGGAAACCGGCCCTGGAGCTCCGGAATCAAATCCGATGGCTTGGCCACGTGAAACGCCCCGGCCGCGATGAACAGGATGTGATCGGTGCGGACCGGGCCGTATTTCGTGTTGACGGTGGACCCCTCCACGATCGGCAGCAGGTCCCGCTGCACCCCCTCGCGCGACACGTCCGGGCCGGCCATCTTCTCCCGTCCGGCGATCTTGTCGATCTCGTCCAGAAACACGATGCCGGTTTCTTCCACCTTGGCGACGGCGTCGCGCACGACCTCGTCCATGTCGATCAACTTCTGGGCTTCCTCCTGCGTCAGATGCTTCAACGCATCGGGCACCTTCATCAGGCGTTTCTTTTTCTTCCCCGGAAACAGCCCGCCCAGCATCTCGCGCAATCCGCCTTCCAGCTCCTCCATCCCGCCCACGTTGGAGATCACGCCGATGGGCAGCCCCCGCTCCTTGACCTCCAGCTCGAGGGAACGATGGTCCAGCTTGCCTTCGCGGAGCTGCAAACGCAGCTTCGATCGGGTGGCGTCGTAGGATTCATTCACCGGGGCCCCGTCGGCCCCCTGGTCGTCCGGCGCGCCGAAAGAAGCCTTGGCGCTCGGCGGCGGCAGGAGAAGATCCAGTAACCGCTCCTCCGCCTGCTGCTCGGCCTTCTGCTGCACCTGCTCTTGATGCGCGGCCTTGACAAGGCTCACCGCCTGTTCGGTCAGATCGCGGATGATGGACTCCACGTCGCGCCCGACGTAGCCGACCTCGGTGAACTTCGAGGCTTCCACCTTGATGAACGGGGCCTGGGCCAGCTTGGCCAGGCGCCGCGCGATCTCGGTCTTGCCCACGCCGGTCGGGCCGATCATGATGATGTTCTTGGGAATGACTTCGTCCCGCAGTTCGGGAGTGAGCTGCTGCCGCCGCCAGCGATTGCGCAGGGCGATGGCCACCATGCGCTTGGCGTCCCGCTGGCCGATGACGTAGCGGTCCAATTCGGCCACGATCTGGCGCGGCGTCAGGTTATCCAGCCCCGCCTGTGTGTGCGTCAGCTCGACCATGCCCGGCTCGCCCTTCACGGCGTGAGTTCTTCCATGACCAGTTGCTGGTTCGTGTAGATGTCGATGTCGCCCGCGATCTTCATGGACTCCTCGACCACCGCCCGCGCATCCAGGTTCGAATGGCGGAGGAGGGCCCGCGCGGCAGCCAGGGCATAGGGACCGCCGGAGCCGATCGCCAGAATGCCGTCTTCCGGCTCCACCACGTCCCCCGTGCCGGAGATGACGAAGGAATGCTCCAAATCCGCCACCGCGAGCAGGGCTTCCAGCCGGCGGAGCACCCGGTCGGTCCGCCAGTCCTTCGCCAGCTCGACCGCGGCGCGGGTCAGGTTGCCCCGATGCTCCTCCAGCTTGGCTTCGAACTTCTCGAACAGGGTAAAGGCGTCCGCCGTCGCCCCGGCAAAGCCGGCCAGAATCTGATCGTGGTGCAGACGGCGCAGCTTGCGCGCATTGTGCTTCATGACCGTGGTGCCGACCGTCACCTGCCCGTCCGACCCCATGGCCACGCGGCGGTCCCGCCGGACGCAGAGAATCGTCGTGGAGCGAATCTTCATGATGCCGCGCCCTTGTCCGATGCGCCGGTCGGCCGCTTGGCCCGCGGGTGGGCCCGGTCGTAGACCGCCATCAACTGATCCGTCGCCAGATGCGTATACTTTTGCGTCGTGCCCAGCGACGCATGGCCCAGCATCTCCTGAATGGCGCGCAAATCGGCCCCTTCATCCAGCAGATGCGTGGCGAACGAATGGCGGAGCGCGTGCGGGCTGACGCGGCCGCTGACCAGCAGGCTGGAATACTTGCCGACGATCCGCTCGACACTGCGCGCCGTCAGGCGTCCGCCCCGATGGTTGCGGAACACCGGGGTCGCCAGTTGCGCCGAGGGCTTGCCGGCAACGGCCTTCAGCGGCAGGCTCGCCTGATACTCCTTCACGCTTTCGACGGCCACCTCGCCGATCGGCACGATGCGCTCCTTGCGACCTTTGCCCCTGAGCCGGACCAGCCCGTCGCCCATGTTCAGGTCCTCCAGATTCATCCCGACGAGTTCGCTCACCCTGGCGCCCGTCGAATAGAGCGTTTCCAGAATCGCGCGGTCCCGCAAGGACAGAAGGGTGTTCCCCTCCGGCAACTCCATCAGCGCGTCGGCATCGTCCTTGGTCAGGACCCGCGGCAGATATTGGGGCTGCTTCGGAGTCCGGACCTCCTCGGCCGGATTGCGTCCGACCAAGCCTTCTCGGGCCAAAAACCGGTAGCAGCTCCGCAGCGCCGCCAGCTTGCGCGCCAACGAGGATTTCTTTTCGCCTTTGCGGTCCAGCCAGGCCAGGTAACTCCGAATCAGCAGCGGGTCCACCTGGTCCGGCGCAAGCGGGGAGGCCAAGGCGGCGCGGGGCTCGTTCGCGAACGAGAGGAACTGGCGGAGGTCCGACCGGTAGCCGCGAATCGTTTCGCGGGACGCGCCCTGCTCCACGTCGAGAAACGTCAGGAAAGCCCGGATCGCTGCTTCCATGCCTCGAGATCCTCCAGCGCACGCTGGCCGATCTTCCGCCGCTTCTGCTCCTTGTCCCGGATGTTGCCGGCCAGGGGTGGAAACAGACCGAAATTCGTGTTGATCGGTTGAAAGTGCCGGGGGTCCGTCGTCGTAATGTAGGTCAGCAAACTCCCATGCGCCGTCGTGGGCGGAGGCGTGACCAAGGGCAGTCCGGCCAGCCCACGAGCCGCGTTGATCCCGGCCAGCCCGCCCATGGCCGCCGACTCGGTATAGCCCTCTACACCCACGAGTTGGCCCGCGAAGAAGGCCGTGCCCCGCACCTTCAACTGCAACGTGTCCTGCAAAAGCTGGGGCGAATTGATGAACGTGTTGCGGTGCAAACTGCCCAATCGTAAAAACTCGGCGTTTTCCAGCCCTGGGATCATGCGGAACACCCGACGCTGCTCCGGGTAGGTGAGCTTGGTCTGAAATCCCACCATGTTATAGCAGGTGCCATGGACATTCTCCGGCCGCAACTGCACGACCGCGTGAGGCCGCTTGCCGGTCTTGGGATCTTCCAGCCCCACCGGTTTCAAGGGGCCGAACAACATGGTTTGCTTGCCCCGCTCCGCCATCACTTCGATCGGGATGCAGCCTTCGAAATAGGGCACTTTCTCGAAGTCCTTGGGCTGGACTTTTTCCGCCTTGATCATGGCGTCGTAGAAGGCCCCGTACGTCGCCTCGTCCATCGGGCAGTTCAGGTAATCCGCCGTGCCCTTGTCGTAGCGCGAGGCGCGGAAGACCTTGTCCATGTCGATGGAGTCTGCGTCGATGATCGGGGAGATCGCGTCGAAAAAATACAAGTGCTTGGTATGGGTCAGCTCGCGGATGGCGTTGGCCAGAGCATCCGACGTGAGCGGGCCCGTCGCCAGGATGCAGAGGCAGTCGGTCGGAATCTCCTTGATCTCCTCGCGGAGAATCCGGACGTTCGGATGGCTTTCCAGCACCTGGGTGATTTTCTGCGAGAACTGGTCGCGATCCACGGCCAGCGCCGAACCGGCCGGCACGCGGACTTCGTCCGCCACCCGGATCACGAGCGAATTGAGGCGGCGCATCTCCTCTTTGAGGATGCCGGGCGCGTTCAGGATGTCGGTGGAGCCGAGCGAGTTGGAGCAGACCAGTTCGGCCAGGTAGCCGGTCTTATGGGCCTGGGTGGACTCCTTGGGGCGCATTTCGTAGAGCGTGACCTTGGCGCCATGATTGGCCGCCTGCCAGGCCGCCTCTGACCCGGCCAGGCCACCCCCGATGATGACGATGTCGTCGCGCATGCTTCTCCAATTTGCTCCGTGAAAATCGCATTGTACGGGCCACCCTAGGGGGAGTCAAGCCAACCGGACCGGCTCAAGAGAGCCGCAAAATTATCGGTCGGCGCGGGGAAAGGGCTGGTCGTTGCGGGCTATTGCGAAGAGCAATGGCAGTATCTACTGTGCGTGTGGATCGGGCGTTCCGGTGAAGGGGAGAAGCGAGCAGCGGACCTTGTTCAGCAGCCCTTGAATTGCCGTGCCTCACACTGTCGCGCGAGTTGCTGGGCTTCAGCCAGTTGCGCGGGAGCCAGACGACGAGCGAATTGATCTCGCCTGTCTGCTCGGCGCTTCTGAGCTTCGCCTGTCGAGGCTGCTGCCCCGAGGCTGTACCACATGTACGCCCGCACATAGTCCTGCGGAACGCCATCGCCGTTTTCATACAGTACCCCGAGGTTGACTTTCGCCGATGCGTTCCCCTGCGCGATGGCTTTTTCGTACCACCGCCGCGCTGCCGCGTAATCCTGCGGCACGCCCTTTCCATTGTCATACAGCAACCCGAGATTGTACTGCGCCGATGCGTACCCCTGCGCAGCGGCTTTTTCGTACCACTGCCGCGCCATCGCGTAATCCTGCGGCACGCCGTTTCCCATGCTATACATCAACCCAAGGCTGTTCTGCGCCGACACATCTCCCTGCGCAGCGGCTTTCTCGTACCACTGCCGTGCCGTCGCATAATCTTGCGGCACGCCCTCTCCCTTGTCATACAACACCCCGAGGTTGTTCTGTGCACTCGCGTTCCCCTGTGCGGCGGCTTTCTCATACCACTGCCGTGCCTTCACAAGATCCTGCGGCACGCCCTCCCCCTGGGCATACAGCACCCCGAGGTTGAACTGCGCCGACGCGTTCCCCTGTGTGGCAGCTTTCTCATACCACTGCCGTGCCTTCACGAGATCCTGCGGTACGCCGTCTCCCAAGTCATAGCGATACCCTATTTCAACCTGTGCCCAAGCATCGCCCTGGGCTGCCTGCGCCTTCAGCCTTTGGATCTCTTCGGTCGAGAGGTCACTGGCTTGGGGCGAAGGCGTCTCTGTAGAAACTTGTCCCTCCTGCCGTTGTTGCTGTATCGCCTCCAACTGGGCTTCCAGACGTTTCAGACGCTCCTGTTGGGCTGCCACCGTATCCCGCACCCCGGAATCAACCTGGCGCGAGGCGAGTTGCTTCCGCACCTCCGCCAAATTCACATCTGCCTTGATCGTCAGCGTAAGCGTCATGTGCTCATTCTCGAAACCGAACTTTTCCTTGGTGTCCTTGACCTGCATGACGGCTGAAGCAAACGAGGTGATCTTGTCCTTGGTGAGTTGGAAGTCTTTCACTTCCGACGCGCTCTCGATCAGCACGCCCGCTTGCTCCAGCACCTTGCGTTTGGCTTCGAGCAAGCAGCGCTGGCGGGCGTCGTCTTTGCTGTCGTGGTCGCCCAGGATGTAGGTGTGCGTGGCGGTGAAGGTTTTGACTTCAGCGGAAGCAATTGTAGGCAGGAAGAGCACCGCTAGGAGAGTGAAGACGGAAAGGGCACGCATGGGGCTAAGTATGACGAAGGAACCTACAACCGTCAAGGAAATGGGGGGGCGTCAGCATTGCTTTTGATGAGGAAGCCGCGTTTACCCCTTCGTTGACTGGCTGAAAACCCCTGTGCTAGACTCGCTCGCGTGGGCGATTAGCTCAGTGGTAGAGCGCTTCCTTCACACGGAAGAGGCCACAGGTTCGATACCTGTATCGCCCACCACCCCGAACTTGTTTGGCGGGAGCGCGGTTAGCGCGATCCGCAGTGAGTCTCTTCTTTCCTGAGTCATTTTTCTGCCAAGCTCGCTCGTACCGGCCGCCCATACAATTGCTCTTGGCGGACGGAGAAAACCCTCCAGTGATCTCTTTCCTCTATATCTCGCTTCGCTTGAACCGGCGCCTTTTTATCGCTTTATCGAATTTGATGGCGCCGGAGAAAACCCTCCAGTATTTTTCCTCTATCCCGCCCGTCTTGCTGAACCGCCCCCTTCGATCAAATGGGGGCGGAGAGGTTCCTTTCCACAAGTAATCTAATTCCCCCCACTACGTGTGAGCCGTCGGCTCACCATCGCGTTATCGTCATGAATCCGCGCCCAAGACCATCGTGAAGCGGGAAACCTGTTACACCCTCCGAATTGCAAATATGAGCCGGCGAGCCTATGATTCGCGGCAGATTCGCTCGAAATCGCCTGCTGCGCGCATTTTGAATGCATGGCCCTGAAACCATCGGAGCTCACCATGGACAAGACCTATTCGGCATCCGAGCTCGCCATGATCAAGCTTCTCGAGAAGCACGTCAATGCCGAACTCCAAGGCGACTTGGAGACCACGATGGCAACTATGGCCGACAATCCTCACCTCCTCAATATCGCCAACATGATGGGCGGAAACGGATACGAGGGGGTCAGAAGCTTTTACAAGAATCATCTCGTCGGCAAATTCTTTCCACCTGACGTAACCATGAATCGCGTGTCCCTCACCGTTGGGACGAATCAAATCGTAGAAGAATTGGTCATAACGTTTACGCACACGACGGTGATTGATTGGTTACTCCCGGAGGTGGCCCCAACGGGCAAGAAGGTGGAAGTCGCCGTCGTCGTCATCGCCGGCATTCAGGACGGCAAGATCACGCATGAGCATATCTATTGGGATCAGGCGAGCGTGTTAGTCCAGGTGGGCTTACTGGACCCAAAGAGTTTGCCCGTATGTGGTTCTGAGAGTGCCAGAAGACTACTGGATGCATCAGTGCCAAACAGAACTCTAAAGAAACGCTCATAAGACCGTCTCTCTGGGACCGTCATACCGCACTTCGTGTGAACCGTCGGCTCACCATCGTTTTATCGTCATTGACGCCGACGGAGAAACACCTCAGTTTGATCTTCTCATTTGTTTTCCTCTCCCCGTCCCAAAACCTTGATTTGCTGGACAGAATCGGCCTTGTCGGCTAGACTCCAGGACATACTGGTGAGAAAATCGATTCCTGTTCGAGACAGAGAGGTGATGCGATGAAGAACCAGACCGTCATGGGACTCGTGATGATCCTGGCGTTGGTGGCCACTGCCTGTTCGAGAACCACCGAGATCAAGACCAACCAGACGACCATCTATTCCTCCATGGAAAGCACGGCCCTGGTCTATACGGACCCGGAAGGCACGTCGGCCGTCGACGACCATCCGCTCCGTTGGGTCGCCTTCTGGATGAGCCCCTTCGCCAATGCCTTCGATTATGCCTTCAACCGGCAGTGGTACAACCTGGCGTCCACCAGGCCCAATCTCTTCGGCTATACCGCCGAAGACGCCATGTTGCATTCGCAACGGCCCAGCGCATACTAACCTCCGCGACATCATGATTCGTCTAGGTCCGGTGGGCCATGGCCCACCGGACCTGGTCCACCCGACCAGTCTTCATGAAGCCTCCTTTTCCTCACATTCCTCACAGGCTCGGAATCGCATCCCGAGGGTTGGCCGGCTGCACCCTGGCACTGAGCCTGCTGGTCAGCGGGTGCGCTGAGGAATTTGAGCACCGTGAATTGCCTCCCTCGGCCAGCGATCTGGTCCTGATGAAATCCGCGCACGTTTGTGGACCAAAGGCCGAGTTCTTGAAAACCCACCAGGCGCTTCCGATCCAGACCGTCCCTTGGGGCGGGGGGGAAGAGCTGCGCATCCCGGCCGCCAAAAGCGAATCCCATGCGGAGGAATCCTACTTCTTCAATGAAGAAGGGCTCTCGGTGGGCGTCTTGTTTACCTTCCCCAGCGGCCTCGACTTGAAGCCCTACCCCGTGCTCCGCATGACCCTGGAAGCCTTGAAGCCAGACGTAGAATTTTATATGAGTCTGGCCCAGGCGCCGAGCCGCGCCGATCTCGACTTCAGCACGCTCTACAAGACCGGCGATGAAAAAAGCACGACCCAGTACATCACGATGGGCCCGCCCGATACGGCCAGCCTGCTGATGGCCTCGGTCTCGATCGACACCTACGAAAGTCTATTGAGCCCCTACCGGAAGGAGTTTCTCAGCCGCGTCGCCATGAGCAGCAAGGGGAAGGGGGGGGCCAAAGCGGACGTCCGGGGCGCAGAGGATAAGGAACCCTTCGCGTCGTTACAGCAGTTTGCGCGGGGGGAAACGGCCCAACTGGCCTATTGCGGGCCCAGCGATCCGGCGGTCGCCGTCACCGCCTACGGGAAAGCCATCGCCGGCGGCTTCTCGGACAAGGCGATGCTGTCGGAGGCCCATCACAAGCTGGGGCTGGCGTTGAAGCGGCAGGGCCAACTGGACAAGGCGCGCGACGCGATGCAACAGTCGCTCACGGTCTATCCCAACAGGCCGGAGGTGCTCAACAACCTCGGCGACGTGTACCGGGCCCAGGGCGACCAGAAAAAGGCCCTCGAAGCGTTCCAACGAGCCGTCACGCTCCGCCCGAACTATCCCATCGCGCGGTTCAACTTGGCCCAGGCGTATGAAACGATCAATCAGCGGCGGGCCGTCACCGAGTATGAAACGTACCTGGCGTTGGGAGAAGGGATTCCCGAGGAGGCCGAACGGGTCATGCAGGTCAAGAAACGCGTGGCGGAGTTGAAGAAACGCTGAGGGGGACGCGGCCGGCCTTCCTACCGACGGATCAGTTCTTCCTGTTCCTGGAGCGTCTTGCAGTCGATGCAGAGCGTCGTGACGGGACGCGCTTTCAGCCGCTTGTAAGGGATGTCCCCCCCGCAGCTCTCGCAGATGCCGTAGACGTTGTGGGACATCCGATCGAGCGCCTCGTCGATCTTCTTGATCAGCTTCCGTTCGCGATCCTTCAACCGCAACAAAAAGTTCTGATCCATTTCTGCCGAGGCTTGGTCGCTGAGGTCCGGGAAAGTCTCGAATTCGGCCCGATTCGTCAGGGCCACCCCCGCTTCTCGCAGCAGCGCGGCCCGTTGTCGTTGGAGGTCCCGGCGGATATCGGGATATTTCCCCGCCGGTTTGGCGGTTTTCTTCGCGGGGCGTTTCGGAGCGCTCTTCGGAGCGGCCTTGCGGGCGGACGGGGCTGGCCGACGAGCCTTGGGCACCTTGGCAGCGGACTTCGCCGCGCGTTTGGGCGCGGCTCGTTTCTTCACCGGTTTGGAGGTTCGACGTGTAGGCATGCAGGACTATAGCAGAGCGCGGAAATTTGCGTCAATGGAATCTCTGTCGGCGCGGGCGTCCTGCGCAACCATCGTTACAAATCCCGCCGCCCTTCGAGGGACTTGATCAGCGTCACTTCGTCCGCATATTCGATGTCCATCCCCACGGGAATCCCGTAGGCGATGCGGGAGACCTTCACGCCGAACGGTTTGATCAGCCTGGTGAGGTAGATGGCCGTGGCTTCGCCCTCGATCGTCGGGTTGGTCGCCAGGATCACTTCCTGCACGCCGCCGGCCTTCAGCCGGTCCGCCAACTCCTGCGCCCGGATGTCGGAAGGACCGACCCCGTCCAAGGGCGAGAGCGACCCCAGCAGGACATGATACAGGCCGCGGAATCCGCCGCTCCGCTCGATCGCATAGAGGGTGCTCGGCTCCTCCACCACGAGAATCTTCGTACTGTCCCGCTTGGGGTCGAGGCAAAACTCGCACAGCTCCCCCTCGGCGATGTTCCGGCACTGGCGGCAGAAGGCCAACCCTTCCTTGACGGCATGGATCGCATCGGCCAGACGCAGGGCTTCTTCCTGATCCGTCTTCAGAATGTGAAACGCCAGCCGCTGGGCGGTCTTCTGGCCGATGCCCGGCAGCCGGACCAGTTCGCGGATGAGTCGGGCGAGGAGCCCCTGTTGATCCATCGCCATAGCTACCAGGTCAGAACGATGAATGATGAATGCGAAGTGCTAAATGAATTTGAAATCTCCGGAAATGCCATTCCGCATTCATACTTCATCATTATTTACATCAGCCCCGGGATGTTCAGTCCGCCGGTGACCGCTTTCATCTCTTCGGCCATCATGTCCCGAGACTTGTGCAGCGCATCGTTCGCCGCGGCAAGGACCAGGTCCTGCAACATCTCGACGTCTCCGGATTTCACCACCTCCGGATCGATCTTGACGGCCACGATGTCCATGGCCCCGTTGGCCGTCACGGTGACCATCCCGCCGCCCGCGGTCCCGCTGACCTGCCTGGCCGCCGCCTGCTCCTGAATCTTGGCCATCTGCGCCTGCATGGCCTGGGCCTGTTTCATAATGTTGCCGATATTGCCGAACGGGTTTTTGCTCATGTCTCCGTCTCCTTCTGTGGCGTCACCTGACGGACATCCACCAGTTCGCCCCCGAAGGTGGCCAGGGCCTGTTTGACGAGGGGGTGGGTCTTGGTCCGTTCCAGGAGCGCCTGCTTCTGCTCTCGTTCTTTCGCCAGTCGCGTTTGGGCCATGCTGGGCGCGGTGGGTTGGCCCTCCGCCATTTCGATCACGCTCACCCGCACCTTCCGGCCGGCCAGCTCCGAACAGAGGCCGGCCACCAGGTTGCGGGTCGCCTCGGTGTTGATGCGGGCAAAGGCCGTCGACGCCTTCTGATAGCCCATGGTCACGCTCTCATGATCCGTGCCGATCAGCGTCCCTTGGGCCAGAAATGGCGCGATGCTGGGATGCTCATTTTCAATGCGCTCGAGCAGTTGCTCCCAATTGAGCTGGATCGGCGGCGCAGCAGGCGGCGCGCCGGAGGCCGGGACAGGTTTGGCCTTGGCCGGATCATCGGCAGGCCGGCCTTGAGGTTTCTGGGACGGAGGATTGGACGGGCCGCTCGCTTCTATCGGCTTGGCTGGCGGCCTGACCAGCGGCCCGGCCGGACTCGCCGGGGTCGGCCCCGTCGCCGGACCCGGTATGCTCCCTCTGGCAGGCGTCGAACCGGGCGGTTTGGCTGGGGCTGAAGGGGCCGGTGCGCGCGGCGCGGTTGAGGCAGGACCAGCAGCTGGCGCCGGCCTCGACGGTGACGTTTGAGGTGGTGCGGATCGGGTCGGCGGAGGAGCGCCTGCCGGTTGGCTCACAGACTTGAGTGACGCAACCGCCCGTGCCGGCGCAGGGGCCGCCACGGCCGCTGCCGAGGCCGTTCCACCGGCCGATGGACGCGTCGCGCGCACGGCCGCCACCTCCAAGGCAAAACGGGGATGGCTGCTGAGCCGCAAGGTGTCTTCCGTCTGGGAGAAGATCTTGAAGAGCTCCTGCAACTGCTCGGCCGTGAAGGTGCCGGCATCGGCGATAATCTGGGTGATTTCTTCATCGGACAAATCGATGAGCCCGTGGAACGCTTGCGGTCCCTGGCCTGGGGGCACGACGGAGGCGACCAGAAGATTGCGCAGGTGCTCGACAAGCTCCGAACAGTAGGCCCGCAAGTCATGGCCTTGATCCAGCAACTGGGCCACCACCCGCACCGCGGCTGGACTGTCTTGCGTGCGGATCGCCGCGACCATGGCGCGGACCTGTTCCTGCGGCACCGAGCCGAGCAGCGTTTCAAGATCGCGGTGCTGCAAGGCTTTCCCGCCGAAGGCCACCGCCTGATCCAGCAGGCTGAGGGCGTCCCGCATGCTGCCTTCGCTCGCCCGGGCCAGGGCCGCCAGGCTGCGGGCTTCGATCGTGAGACCTTCCTGGTCGGCCACGTGCTTGAGCTGCTGCATGATTTCCGCTTTGGAAATCCGCCGGAAGTTGTAGTGCTGGCAGCGGGACAGGATCGTCGCCGGGATCTTGTGAATCTCCGTCGTGGCGAAGATAAAGACCACGTGCGAAGGCGGCTCCTCCAGCGTCTTGAGCAGGGCATTGAACGCGGAGTTCGAAAGCATGTGGACTTCGTCGATGATGTAGACCCGATAGTGGCCGCGGAAGGGCGCGAACTTGACGTTCTCGCGGATCTCCCGCACATCGTCCACGCTGGTGTTGGACGCGCCGTCGATCTCGACCACGTCCACGGAGGTGCCCTGGGTGATCTCCTGGCAGTTGGCGCAGGTCTCGCAGGGCGTGCCGGTGGGGCCCTGCTCGCAGTTGAGGGCCTTGGCCAGGATGCGGGCGACGGTGGTCTTGCCCACCCCGCGCGTGCCGGAAAAGAGAAAGGCGTGGGCGATGCGTTTGGTCGCGATCGCGTTGACCAACGTCTGCACGACGTGGGGCTGGCCAATTACCGACTCAAACGTGCCGGGCCGGTACTTTCTGGCTGAAACCTGGTAGTCCATCGTCCTTTGGCGCAATAGGCGTCCGATTGCAAATTATCCAGACAGTGGCGCGCCAGAGTACCTTCCGGCAGTGGCAACGAACGCCGTAAGCGGTGTCGCGTCGCGCGACACCTTTTCATGGGCAGGGAAAATCACTGCCCCTTAGTACAACTGGCGCACCACTGCCTGCTGGCAAATCAACCGGGCATTTTCTATCGCGCCAAGAAAGTGGGGCCAGGTGATCCTGCGGCACACACACGAGCCTGCTTACCGTTGCTTCCTTCCGGACCTGGCGGGGTTCACAGGATTTTGTTGCACAGGGCCCGGCCCCGAATCTTTTTGGCGCGAGAGAAACATACCGACGGCAAACCAGCCGGCAGTGGCGCGCCAGAGTACCAACAGGTAACGAAGCTCCGCGCCGAAATTTTGGTGTCGCTTCGCGGCGTCATCTCAGTGTTCCAAGTCCTAATAGTGAGTCGCGTACCGCGACACCTTTTTTCATGGGGACGGAGAATCATGGCCCGTTGGTACAACTGGCGCGCCATTGCCCAAACCATACATACCGATGTTTATCGCGCCAAGTTTGGCGGAGAGGGTGGGATTCGAACCCACGGTCGAGTTACCCCGACGCATGCTTTCCAAGCATGTCGATTCGGCCACTCTCGCACCTCTCCGCGATCTCAGTCTCAAAGAGACGGGCATCTTAACATGGGGGGGGGGCAGCGGCAAGGCAAGGCTTGCGCCGCACCGCGCAGTTCCTTATGCTTCCCCAGCGACGGGCAGGAGACCATCCGATGTCCCAACAAAATGACACAGAGCGGCGGCTGGCCTGGTTGACCGTCCTCGCCGATCCACGCTTTCTGCCGACGCTCGTCGATCTGCTCGCCGACATCGCCACAACGGTCGGCCTGGGGCAGGAGGAGGCCCGGAAGCTGGATCTCGTCCTGAGCGAAGTGTTCCGCAACATCGTCGAAGAAGGATACCAGGGAGACACCAGCCAATCGCTCGATGTGACCGTATCGTTGCGTGGGCATGCGCTCGTGGTCGCCGTCGAGGATAGGGGCCTGCCTCTCGATTATCGAGGGCTGCAGGAAGGCCGGAATTCACGCTTCGCCTCCATCCTGCAGGCCGGCTATGTGGATCGGGTCCGCTTTATGAATCGCGGGCCCCAGGGCAACCGGGTCGAATTGATCCGGGAGTTGCCGGCCGAAGACTTTCGAGACAAGGCGGACCCGAAGGAGCACCAAGCCACGGTCGAGGCAGCGAAGGCGCATCCCGAAGAAACCATCGCCACGCGGCCGATGAAACCGGAGGAGGCGGCTGAGTTGGCCCGCCTCGTCTACCGTTGTTACGGCTACACCTATCCCGGCGAGTTCATCTACTACCCGGAGAAAGTGGAAGCGCAACAGCGGGCGGGGTTGATGAAATCCTACGTGGCCTGCAACCAGCGCGGCGAGCTGATCGGGCACCTGGCCATGACCTTTCCCAGACCGGGCGCCAAGGTGGTCGAGTCGGGACAGGCGGTGGTGGACCCCCGCTACCAGGGCCATGGCCTGTTCCAGCGCATGAAGTTGCAAGCCCGCGACGACATGGCCGCGCACCAGGTGGTCGGCATTTACAGCGAAGCGGTGACGGTTCATCCCTACAGCCAGAAGGGGAGCCTGGACATGGGGGCGCACGAAGTCGGCTTCCTGCTCGGCTATACATCGGGCACCGTCTCGTTCCGGAACATCAGCGAGTCCGAAAGACCTCGCCGCCAGTCGGTCGCCTTCCTGTATCTCACGGCCCTCGCCCATGAGCCGGCCACCGTCTTTCTGCCGGCACCCTATCGAGACTTGGCGCAGGGGATTTACGAGGCGACGGGCATTCAACGGATCGTCACGTCCGATCGGGGCGCTGGGCCGGCCGGCCTTCCGGCAGCCGGACACCTGACCGTTTCGCTACGCCCCGACCACAACCAGGCGATCCTGACTGTGGATGTGCTTGGCCAGGACTCATTGGATTCCATCCGGTCCCACTTGCATGAGTTGCGGCTCCAACGGGTGGATTGCATCTACGTGGACCTTCCCCTTGCCCAGGCAGGGGCGGGGACGCTGGGCGACAGACTCCGGGAGCTCGGCTTCTTCTTCGGGGCCCTGATTCCGGAATTCGGCCAGGGCGACGTGCTACGGCTGCAATACCTGAACAACGTGGATATCGTCCCCACCGACATCCATACGGCCTCCGACGCAGGCCGCACACTGCTCGCCACGATCCTCGACGACCGGACCGCCGTGGCAAACTGAAATGATTACGGAGGAATCCCTGCCGTGACCGAGCCACTCTTCGACTCCGCTCAGTATAAGGCCTCGCAGAAACAGGACTGGAGCAACGTCGCCGCCGGCTGGAAAAAATGGTGGCAGACGATGGAGCATTGCGCCAAACCGGTCAGCGACCGTCTGGTGGAACTGGCGCAGATCAGGACCGGGCACAAGGTGTTGGATGTCGCCACCGGCATCGGGGAGCCGGCCGTGACCGCGGCACGCAAGGTCGGGCCGACGGGCCGCGTCATCGCGACCGATCAGGCGACACAGATGCTGGCCGTTGCGCGGGAACGGGCAGCCGAACTGGGGCTGACGAATCTGGAATTCCGCGAGATTGACGCAGAGGCGTTGGACTTTCCGCGCGAACGCTTCGATGCCATTCTGTCGCGCTGGGGCCTGATGTTCCTGCCGAACTTGACCGGCGCTCTTGCCAACATGCACCGGTTGTTGAAGCCGGGGGGGCGGCTGGCCGCGGCTGTGTGGGGACCGTCGCCGAAGGCCCCCTTCATCAGCCTGGCGATCAATACGGTCCGGCAGCAATTGCACCTCCCGCCGCCGCCACCGGGCATGCTGGGCCCTTTCAGCCTGGCCGACGCGACCATTCTGGAACGAGCGCTGACACGAGCAGGGTTTTCCGACATCCGGAGCGAGCCGCTGACGCTGCTGTTCGAGTGGGCCTCGGCGGAGGACTACACCCGCTTTCAGCAGGATATCGCGGCGCCGATTATCGCGATGGTGGCCAAGGAGCCGCCTGCGCGGCAGGCTATGGTCTGGCGTGCGATCACGGAGGCGGCCCGGCAATATGCGGGCGCGGACGGAACGGTCAAGATGCCCGGCGAGGCGATCTGCTGGTCGGCCCGGCGGTAGAGTCGGCTCGGAAACGATTCAGGATGTTCAAAAAGGCGGCCCTCTCACCCGCCCACCCCGGCGCGCAAGACGCGCCTCTTCCACGGGTGCGACCGAGAGCAAAGCTGGAGGCCTTTTTCAACATCCTGCTCCGGCTAGAAGGCGTAGCGCAGGCCCAGCGTAAATCCCTGCCGCATGCTCATGAACTCGTTGAGCGGCGCCGTCGAAACGATGCCGGTGCGGGAGTAGCTCTGAAACTGTCCATCCAGCACGTTCATCCACCAGAACCGATACCCAAAATCGAAGAACAATTGCTGGACGATCCGATAGCTGAGCGTGCCGTCTGCGTCCACCCCGACCCCGGTGCCGGTGATTCGGATGCTGGGGTTCTGGGCCAGATCGGTCCGGAGATGGTGGATATCGCGATTGTCCAGCGAGGCATAAGGAATAAACGCCGCCTTCCCGCGAAAACTCAACCGGGGCAGGAACTCATACTCTCCCTCAAGCCCCATGCGCAGGGACGTCCAGGAGGCGGTGTTGGTGAGGACCGTCTGGCCCGAATTGCTCACGGTGCCGGCCGAGTTGCAAAATAGGGCGGACGCGCATTGCACCTGCGTCACGCCCGTCGCCGTATGGGCCTGCCGCCAATATTGGTACCCGACAAAGGCGCTGAGCGAGCCTTTGCCGTTAGGCGACGTGACCAGCTTGGACCCGAGATCCAGGTTCAGGTACCACATGTCGTGGCCGTTGATGTCGCTGTAGGTCCGGGAGATCCGCTGCGCGCCCGGCGTGCTCGTGCCGTAGAACGTGGCGCCGGCGGCGCTGACGTAGTCGTCGTCGGTCAGCCTCCCCCCGCCGATGTCCGCGAAGCCATACTCCGCCCGCGCAAAAAACCGTTGCGCATAGGTGACCTGCCCGCCGAATTCCACGACGTTCGTTCCCACATCTTTAAATTTCAACTGTGAGGTAGGATCGCCCAAGAGCCGGTTTGACCCGGAGGCATTGTGGCTCCACCGGGTTTCTCCTTGGCTCAGCCAGGAAGACACCTTTCCTTCAAACTGAAACTTGGAGGGAGAGGGGGTGGCGACTTCTTCGGCCGAGGCCGAGACCACGAGAAGAGACAGAGCCAGCCCAATGGCACCCAGGGCCGCGAGCAGCCTTAGGGACAGGGGGATCATGTCTCCCTTGTAATGGAGCCCACAATGGCCGTCAAGGCAGGCTGAACAATCCCGCTACAGCTTGCAGGTCGCTTGCTCGCGGCTCCCGGCCACAGCATCGCCCGGCACGGTGGCCAGGATTTCGTAATGACCGAGCCCCAGTTCCTTCCCGTAGGCCTTGCCGACCAGCACATCTTGCACATGCTGGTGGTCCCAGGCTCGGAAGTAGGACCGGCCCTCTTTCAGCCCGTCGAACTCGTGGCCTTCCAGAGCCTTGATGACTGAAGCCGTGTCGGTCGTGCCGGCGCGGCGGACCGCTTCCAGGATCTGGGACATGGCCGCATAGCCGAGGTAGCAGCGCGAGGTCGGGGTATGGTTGTACTTGTCGATCACCCCTTGGATGAATTTCTTGGAGCCTTCGGTGTTGATCTTCGGGTCCCAGATCAAGCCCCAGATGCCGGCATTGTTGGCATAGCCCAGAGGCCGGCCGATCTGCTCGCCGGCAATCATGCCCCCGACACCGATCTTTTCCTTGGCCAGCTCCAGCTTGGCATAGGTCTTGAGCGCATTGACCAGGTCCCAGCCATACAGATTCAGCACGATCACCTGAGGCTTGGCGGCCTTGGCCTCGGTGAAGGCGGCGGTGAAGTCCGTCGTTCCAAAGGGCGTCGTGGTCCCGCCGAGGATTTCGGCTCCCTGCGCCCGCAGGGCGTCGGTCATCGCTTCCAGGGCGGAGCGGCCGTCCATGGTGTTCGCGGTGATCGTATAGCAGCGGGTGCCATAGGCTTTCACGATCGCCGGCGCCACGGCTTGCGCCATCATCCGCGCATTCGGCATGAACACGAACGTATGGGAGTTGCAGCGGGCGCCGGTCAGCTCCATGATGTGCGCGCCGGTGACCATGAACAGTTTGTTTTCTTTCTTCGCCAGCTCGCTGACCGCCAGCGAACACTCGCCGGTGAAGGTGCCCATCAGGAAGTCCACACGGTCTTCTTTGATCAGTTTGGTCGCGGCCTTGAGCGCGGTGTCCACATTGGAGGCTGTGTCGACTTCAAGAATGGCGACCTGGCGGCCCAACACGCCGCCCCGCTTGTTGTACAGGTCCATGGCCACCGTCGCGCCGTGGACGTCGTGGATGGACGACGTCTTATAGGGGCTGGAGAGGGGGTCGAGAATCCCGACCTTGATCGGTTCGCCGGTCTTCGCCCCGTCGGCCGCATAGGCCAGGCTCCGATCGCCGACCAGGCCCAGCGCTTCCCTCGCCAGGTCTCCCAAGGCCAGGGCGCCGGCCGTCAGCACCGACGCCTTCAAAAACCCTCTGCGCGACATGTCGTTCATGGTCTTGCCCCCTGTATCGTTCGGATGTGCCGTCGTTGTCACCGCACGAGCGCTACGACCGGTACGTCGAGACGACGCACCGGCGATCTTTACCAGAATTGCTCAGGTTTTCCTAGCTTGAAGTTGAGCCTCGAGCGAGGCGATCCTGGCTTTGAGCGGACCAGCAAGCGCCTCGACCTCTTCCGCCGAGTATCGAGGAGTGATGTACTTCGGGCAGTTCCAGTCGAACGAGACGACGTCGATGAAGACCAGCCGCTCCACGCTCGGCCGCATCTTCGGGTTGGTGATCTGCGCGACGAGTTCCGGATGGACACGGGCGTCCTCGACGCGGGCATGCCCCAACACTTTCAACCGTTCTCGATTCTTATAGTCCATGAGAAACAGCGCCACGCGGTCGTTCGCGGACACGTTGCCGGTCGTGAGCAGCTGCCGATTGCCCTTGTAGTCGGCGAACGCGAGGGTGGTTTCGTTGATGACCCTCAAGAATCCTATGGGGCCGCCGCGATGCTGGATGTAGGGCCACCCGCTCTCGCCGACCGAGCCCAGATAGAAGCTGTCCCGCGCCGCAATGAACTCGGCCTCGGCCTGGCTCAGCGGATCGCGCGCTGGTGCGCCTTCGATCGTGCCGCTGTGCCCATAGTACTGCCGCTGCGCGCGGCACACGGAGTCGGTGAATGTCAGATCGAGGTATTTCGTTGCCATCGATTGCCCCTGTGCAACGCTCGGCTCATCGGCGGCCGGAAGATCACCTCCGGCCGCCGCCATGAGGCGCGCTCAAAATATAATCGTATGCCACCCGTCCGCAACATACCGGCGCAGGCTCAAGAGGCCGGATGTCCCGGCCAGGGCATGGTCTTTTTTTCAGCGGCACCCCGCAGGATTCCACGCCCGCTGTGGCGCCAAAGACATCCGCGCATCCGCAGGAGACCCCTTGCACGACGTCGCGCACCGAGTTGTACAGGCCGTTGGCCGGATGCGAGAGCTTGGTCAGTTCGGCGGGCCATCTCGTGCCGGCCCCGTTGAACACCACGGCCACTTCATCGCCCTTCTGTTTGCTTTCCGATGCGAGGGCAAGGGCGTTAAAGACCCGGCCGAGTGCTTCTTCCGAACCGGATTTCGGATCGGACATGATAATGATGGCGGTTTTCATAGGTTCTCCTTGAGTTAAATGATTGGTGCTAATTTGCAGGTGTCCATTGGGCCTGCTCCCAGTGCCTTAGAGATCCGAAGCGTTCTTGTCTTTGATTTCATCCCAGTTCTTCTCCGCTTTCTTGATGTAGCCGGGAATGTCTTTCTCCCACTTCTGTTGAATGCCTTTGTCCAGATTCAGATAGAGTTTGCCCTCAACGATTTTCCACACCTCGGGATCAACCACAAACTTCTTGCCCAAGGCCACGCCGTAAGCACAATACCCGCCAGCGTGGCAAGTTGAATTTCTGTTTCAGCGTCATGGAACTCCTCCTGGTTATTGGTTGTTTTGGTGCCTCCGCTGCGATGGCCGAGGCACGATCAAGGTTGCTGACGTTACGGCCTACGTGGCCGGTCCGGAATGCTGTCTGCCGCGAAGCAATGCCCATGAAGACCCTCCCATTGTTAGGATAAGACGCGAAATATGGATAACCATCTAAATGTATATTTGACGGTTATACTATTTCTCAGCTAACCTGTCAAGAGATGTTTAGACGGTTTTCTTTTTAAGCAGGGACATCAGGAGATGGAGCGGAACCGATCAGGGCAGCCGTTTCTGTTCGTGGGCAACCATCTGTGTCTGGATTTCATCAACACGCAGATGATCGTGCAAGGGCAACGGACGGATCTTCTGAAGGAGTGGACGGACCTGCTTGCTTGGCTGGTCCGGGCGAAGCTGCTGAGTGTGGGCGAGGGGAAGGAAACGGTGGCGCGGCTGGATCGTGCCGAGGGGGAGCTGCTGCTACACGAGGCGAAGATGTTCCGAACGGTTCTGCGCGAGATGGCGGAGCGGATTGTTGCCGGCAAGCCGATCACCCGATCGACGGTCGAGGCGATCAACAAGCTGCTCAGCCAGCGCCCAGGCTATCCGCAACTCATCCGCACCAACGGTCGCTTTGGACGTCGGTTTCATTCGGAAACGTCTGGCGCAACCCAACTGCTCGTACCTCTTGCCGAGGCCGCAAGCGAGCTACTCTGTGCTGGCGCCCTGTCCCTTGTGAAGAAATGCCGGAACGACGCCTGCATCCTCTATTTTTACGATACAACAAAAAATCACGCCCGTCAGTGGTGCAGCATGGGCCTTTGCGGCAACCGCATGAAGGTCGCTGCGCACTACAATCGACATCGAGCAAAATCGTAGATTCGGTGTGACCGCGGACTGGCGGGGCTATCGGCCCGTGTGGAGCTCCCACCGGATGCTTAACTGTCCTGATCTTCCGTATAGCTCTGCTCGATCGCTCATGAGACGGCCCCTTGAGTGGCCCGATCAGCGGGGCCGACCCTATGCCTGGCTAACTGAACATGTCATAGGTATCGATCTGTTTGATCGACCAGAATACGGCCTCCTTGAGCTTCTTTAGCATCACGTTGTCCGGATCGCGTATGTGCTGGAGCTTCTTGTCCAACGCCTTCAGCGGCTCTTCCGCCCGCTTGTCCGGAAGTTTGCCCAGCGACCAGGCTACTTCGATTTGCACCCGGATATCGATGCCCGGCGCATCCAGCATCTGTAGCAGCGGCGGAATGATGCGCGGATCTCCGTGCAGGCTGCCGACGTGTCCGAGTCCCTTGGCGGCTGCGGCCTGCAGCTCCGGATCCTTCGAGGTCTTCAGGATGTCGATGAGGATGGGAATCCCATCCTTGCCGATGCTGCCCATGGCCTCAGCGGCCTGGCCGGCCAGATTTTTGTCTTTGAGGGCTTCCTTGAGCCTCGGCATGGCCTCGTCCGCCAGCATCTCGCCGAGGAGGGAGATGATTTTCAGCTTGCGCAACTGGTTCGTGCCGGAGGCGTCCATGAGCTTCAGCAGTCGGTCGGCCTGCCCCCATTCGGCCGCGAGGAGCACCGGGAAGTCATATTGATCGAGCCGCTCCTTCAGTTTGGCCATGGTGTAGGCTCCCGGATCGCCGGCATTGGCCTGCTGGGCCGCCACCGCCGCATCCTCGAAGTCGGTCCGGACTTCCTTCTGCCACTTGATCTTGGCGCCTCCCAGGATATAGGTGAGCTGGCAGGCCGGGCCCTTCCAGGTCCGCGAGGGGGAGTCGGGCAGGTCGGCATCGCTGCCCATGGTGCTGGTCCCTTCCCAGGTCTTGCGCTGTTCGCACTTGACCTTGAACACGACATCGTGGGGCTTGGCTTCGCTCGTTTCGACGGTATACCCCACGTCGGCCATGTGACGCACCACCGCTTCGGTGAGCGGCGCGGCGTCGATCGGCCCCTTGTCGGTGAGAGCCAGGACTTCCACGAGGACCGTCTGGGCTTTCGCCAATTGCTCTTTTTGTTCCTGGGTAAAGTATTCGCGGGAGGCCCAGCTCGTGCCGGCCGAACTCCCGAGTAGCAGGGTCGCCGCAATGATCACCCATCCCCGTGTCATGGTCACCCTCCTCTCGGCCTTTCGACGGAAGGCGTTCTTGCTCGGCGTTCGGTCCGCCGGATAGCCATAGTATACCCCTCGTCCCGGGCTTGCACCAGCGACACTGGAGCGTTCCTGTCGAGAACGGTGCGACCTGTTGACAGTGCACCGCCATGCCCTGTACAACGATAGCCGAGCGAGGGCTGGAGGCCGATGGAAACCCTCAACGAGCCCACGCGCCCCGTCGAAATCCTGAGACCGTGCCTTCCGACCAACCGGGCGCGAGAGTGGCGGAACTGGCAGACGCGCGAGACTTAGGATCTCGTGGGAAACCGTGGGGGTTCAAGTCCCCCCTCTCGCACCATAACCAAGCTTCGCTTGAGCCGTCGCCTCTTCATCGGTTTTTCGTAATTGCGGCGACGGAGAAACCCCTCAAGTGTTCTTGATGGTTTGCGATACACGCTTGCGAGTACCGGCGGCTATTCAGCGTTTTTAAGAAACTGAGGCCGCGGGATAAACACCTCAAGTGTTTTTGGCCCATACTTGAAAGCAATCTTGCTTACATAAGTCCACCCATCACCAAGGCCTGTCATCCATGAAAGTCGATGTCACTGAACTCGGCCCTGTCAAACGGGCGTTGAAGATCGAGGTCCCCTCCCAGGATGTGAATAAGCAGTTCGCCCTGGCCTACGCGGAGTTGAACAAGCAGGTGCGCATCCCTGGCTTCCGTCCGGGCAAAGCCCCTCTGGCCATGCTGGAAAAACGCTACGCCAAGGAAGTCGAGGAGGACGTGATCCGCCGGCTGGTGCCGGACTACTATGAGCGGGCCGTCCGGGAATCGGGGATCGTGCCGGTCCTCGTGGAGATCCCGCCGCTCGAGCGCGTGAAAATCAAGAAAGACGCCGCCTTTTCGTTCACGGCCACGGTCGAAATCAAGCCAAAGATCGAGTTGCGCGACTATAAAGCACCCAACCCGATCTCGCTCAAGCCGGACAAGCGCACCGTCACGGACGAGCAAGTCACCGGCACGCTCGAAGTCCTGCGCGAGCGGCAGGCGCAACTCGAGGCCGCACCGGCCGACACGGCTCTGGCCGAAGGGGACTATGCCGTCCTGGACGTGGAGGGATTCCTGGATCAGGCGCCGGTGGAAGGCGCCAAGCAAGCCGGGCAACTTCACAAAGTCGGCTCCAATGCGCCGATCCTGGGCATTGAAGTGGACGCGGCACTCGTGGGGAAGAAAGAAGGAGATCTCGTCGAGATTCCGCAGCCCTATCCGGCATCCCATCCGGACCAGCGGTTGGCCGGGAAGACGGTCGTGTATCGGGCCACGGTCACGGCGGTGAAGCGGAAGAAGCTCCCCGTCCTGGACGACGAATTCGCGAAAGATTGCGGCCCCTATGCCTCGATGGCCGAGCTCACGGACAAACTCCGGGCCGAAATGGAAAAAGCGCTCAAGAAAGACATCGAAGATACCTATAAAGATACGATCCTGAAGCGGTTGGAGGAAACCCACCACTTCGATCTCCCGGATACGCTGGTGGAACGGGAGCTGGAAGCGATCGTTCGCCAGCAGATGCAGGCCCGGCAACGGCAGAAGGGCCAGCCTGTATCGCCGGACCCGGTCGTGCGCCAGGAGGAAATCCGGAAAGCGCGGGAAGAGCACAAGGCCGAGGCGATGCGCCGGGTCAAGGTCGGGTTGGTGCTGGAGGCGATCGCCGACAAAGAAGGGCTGAAGGTCGAGCAGGAGGACATCCAGAACGAGCTCCTGCGGCTGAGCCAGGAGCTGCGGATGGCGCCGGAGGAACTGGGCCGCCTGATCCAGTCCGGCGGGCAGGATTCCATCGACGAGCTCAGAGCCCGCATCCTGGCCGACAAGGCGCTGGATTTTGTGTTCCGCCACTCGGTCATTCAAGGGTAAGGGGGAACGTGGCGCCTGACCGTCCCCGCTGCTCGCGCAACGCGCGGCCTCGGAAGGCCCTCGTTGGACACGCGCATGAAGGGACCGTCAGGCCACCTCGCGGAAGAGAAGTGAGTGATAAGGAAAGACGGCGGACGGCAGCCGTGCGGGGAAAATGTGATAAGATGGGCCCTGTGAGTAACCGGAACAGAAAGGACAGAGTGCTATGTTAGTGCCGATCGTCATCGAGCAGACCAACCGCGGCGAGCGCGCCTACGACATTTACTCACGCCTGCTCAAAGACCGAATCATCTTCCTGGGCGCGCCGATCGACGACATCTTCGCCAACCTCATCATCGCGCAGTTGTTGTTCCTGGAGGCGGAGGACCCGGAAAAGGACATCAATCTCTATATCAATTCGCCCGGCGGGAGCGTCACGGCCGGCATGGGCATCTACGACACGATGCAATACGTGAAGCCGCCGATCAACACGATCTGCCTGGGCCAGGCGGCCAGCATGGGCGCGCTGCTGCTGGCGGCCGGGACGAAAGGCAAGCGTTTCGCCCTGCCCAATGCCCGGGTGATGATCCACCAGCCGATGGGGGGCTACCAGGGACAGGCCACGGAAATCGACATCCATGCGCGGGAAATCCTCAAGATTCGGGAGCGATTGAACGAAATATTAGCCAAGCACACGGGCCAGCCCCTGGACAAGATCGCCCTGGACACGGAGCGGGATTATTTTCTGTCGGCCGACGAGGCCAAACGGTACGGATTGATCGACGAAGTCATTTCGCGTCCGCCGAAGGCAATCAAAGAGCCCGGCAAGGACCAGGGCAAGGACGGCGCGAAGGACAAGTAGCGGCACAGAGGCGTTCCCCGGGAGGGAGACAGCATGCCCAAGCAGGAAAAGACGGACCGGCACCTCCGCTGTTCGTTCTGCGGCAAGAGCCGGGATGAAGTGCGCAAACTCATCGCCGGCCCAACCGTCTACATCTGCGATGAATGCGTGAACCTCTGCAACGACATCATCGCGGAGGATTGGGAAGAGGCCAAGGAAGAAATCACCTCCAAGCTCCGGAAGCCCGCCGAGATCAAGCACCACCTGGACCAGTACGTGATCGGGCAGGACCGGGCCAAGAAGATTCTCTCGGTGGCCGTTCACAACCACTACAAGCGCATCTCCGCCAGCGAGGTCGACGAGGTCGAGCTCCAGAAGGGCAACATCCTGATGATCGGGCCGACCGGCACGGGCAAGACCCTGCTGGCGCAGACCCTGGCCCGCTATCTGGACGTACCGTTCACGCTGGCGGACGCCACCACGCTGACCGAGGCCGGCTACGTCGGCGAGGACGTGGAGAACATCATCCTCAAGCTCCTGCAGGCTTCCGACTACGACGTGGAACGGGCCGAGCGGGGCATCGTGTATATCGACGAGATCGACAAAATCAGCCGCAAGAGCGACAGCCCGTCGATCACCCGCGACGTGTCGGGCGAGGGCGTGCAACAGGCCCTGCTCAAATTGATCGAGGGCACCGTGGCCAACGTCCCGCCTCAGGGCGGCCGCAAGCATCCCCACCAGGAATTCATCCAGGTGGACACGAGCAACATCCTGTTCATCTGCGGCGGGGCCTTCGTGGGGCTGGAAGATCTCGTCGAGCAGCGGTTGAACCAGAAGTCCATGGGATTCGGCGCCGACGTGCGAGGCAAGAGCGAGAGCCGCCTCGGCGAGATGTTGGCGCGGGTGCAGCCGGAGGACCTCCTGAAGTACGGATTGATCCCGGAGTTCATCGGCCGCCTGCCGGTGGTCGCGACACTGGAGGAACTGGACGAGAAGGCGTTGATCCGCATTCTCACCGAACCGCGCAACGCGCTCACCAAACAGTACGAGAAGCTGATGTCCTTCGAGAAGGTCAAGCTCAAGTTCACCGAGGGGGCGTTGGGCGCCATCGCCCGCAAGGCCTACACACAGAAGACCGGCGCCCGCGGCCTGCGCGCGATCCTGGAAGAGGTCATGCTGGAAGTCATGTACGACGTGCCGTCGCAAAAACAGATCAAGGAAATCGTCATCACCGAGGAAGTGATCCACGGCAAGTGCGTGCCGATTCGGATCTTCGAGCAAGACAAGGAAATGAAGAGCGCGTAACGCCGGCCTTGCGCGCGATCACCAGTACAACATGCGGGGCGCCTCGGTGATGCCGAGGCGCCCCGTGCCGTTTGGCCACCCACGTACAAACTGCAAGAGCGCTTGGACAATCGGGCAACCTGCGCTAGACTACCCTTATGGGCAAAGGTGAAAAACGGGATCGCCTGACGCTTCCGGTCACCGTCACGGAGGCGCACAGGGGAAAGACGCTGGACGTGGACTGCGCGCAGGAGACCATCATCCTGCGCGATCCCGCCGGCGAACCACTGGGAACCGTGACCTGGCAGGCGGTGATCGAGCAGATCTGCGCCGCCACGATCCAGCGTCCGCCCGAACAGATGCGGGCTCAGCCGCGCGTGTCGTTTCTTTCCAAAGTGCGCTATGGGACGCCTGGCAGCCGGCCGGCCGAAAGCCGCGCCACGGGGATCGGCGGGGGCGGCTTGTTCATCGAGAGCACCGCCCCACTGCCGGTCGGCACGGATCTCGAATTGGAATTCACGCTGCCCGAGCGACCGGCCCAATGGCTGAAGGCCCGTGGCATCGTCGTGTGGGTATGCCCCAAGGCGGACCAGTACACGTTTTCCCCCGGCATGGGAATCCGCTTTACCAAGATCGCCGATGAGGCGCGAGGCTTGGTGCTCGCGCTGGTCGAGTCGTTGCGCCGGCGGCCGCTTGCTGACTGACGGGACCGGCGCAAGCCGACCCGCTCGCCTTGCTTTTCCGTCCGAAGCTGGATAGGCTCTCGTCTCACGCCCTAGCCATGAGACACAACCCCGGGAGAGGTGCGATGCGACCGTTCCTACTGTCGGCCCTGATCTGGTGGTTCGCCGTCGCTTCGACGGCGAACGCCGAGACGCCGTACCACGTCACCGGCCAGGACGGAGCCCCGATGGTGCTGGTTCCGGCCGGCGAATTCACGATGGGCAGCAACGAAGTCGACGACGAACAGCCGATTCACCACGTCCATCTGGACGCCTTCTATATGGACCGGTTTGAAGTGACGACATCGCGGTATGCATCGTTCCTCACAGCAACCCAGTTGGCGCCACCCCGCCACTGGAACGAAGTGCGTCTTCCCCAGGACGGCGAACGACCGGTCATCGGCGTGACCTGGTTCATGGCCGATGACTATTGCCGTTGGGCCGGCAAGCGTCTTCCGACCGAAGCCGAATGGGAGAAAGCGGCCAGGGGGACCGACGGACGGGTCTATCCCTGGGGCAACGAGGAGCCGACCGACGACCGCGGTAATTTCGGCAAGCCTCGTTGGGCCGGCTATGACACGGTGGCCCCCGTGGGCAATTTCAAGGCCGGCAACAGCCCGTACGGGATTGCGGACATGGCGGGCAATGTCTGGGAATGGGTGGCGGATTGGTATGCGGCGGACTACTATCGGACCAGCCCGTCCAAGAATCCGACGGGCCCCCCGCACGGAGAATCCCGCGGGTTTCGCGGGGGCGGGTGGAACTACGAGGGGTTGCTCGCGCGCGCGGCGGACCGGAACCATGACGACCCGACCGCAGGAATCAGCTCCTACGGATTCCGCTGCGTCAAGGACGCACCATAGCCGACAGGAGGAGGGGCCGTCTCAGGTCTTGGAATTGGCCGACCCTTCCGTCAAGAAGGTCACCGCCCAGGCGGCCCAACGGCGGACGCGCGCGTCTTCATCCTTCGCCGAAATGAACTGCAGCATCGGCAGCAACGAGTCATCCCCGAGTTTGCCGAGACGAAACGCGGCTTCGCTCCGTACCCCGACATCCGGATCCTTCAACAGCCGCTGGCGGATCGCCGGCAACGCATGCCCGTCCCCCAACTCGCCCAACGCCGCCACCGCGCCCTGCCGCACCGCCGCATCCTCGTCGGTCAACGCGTCCAGCAGCATCTGGTAGGCGGAGGGGGATTCCAGCCAGCCCAGAGCCTGCACCACGGCGCGCCGGGTCGCCGGATCCGCTTCATCCAGCGCCTCGCCCAATAGTTCCACCATCCCCTGCGTCGCGCCGATCTTACCGATCGCCTGCGCTACCGCTGCTTTGACTGCAGGGGAAGGATCGTTCAATTGCTGCACCAGCACGAGGCCAGCCGGATCGATCGCGCTCTCGCCCAGGTTGCCCAACGCCCAGGCACTGTACTGACGGACTATTTCATCGGGATCGAACAGCCCCTCGCGTAAGGCGACGACAACGCCCGGATCGGCAATCTTGCCCAAGGAGAGAGCCGCGGTCCGACGCACGACCGGATCGGGATCCTTGAGCAACGCAGTCAAACGCGCGACGACCTGGTCAGGATGATTGGGCTCGGGCGACTGGACGCAGCCGCCGAGCGCAATGAGCAGGAAGACAAGAGCGAATGGCTGATAGCGTATAGCTGAGCGAACGGGTGTTTGTAAGAGAATCCGGCCATGAGCCATATGTCATCAGCGCTTGATGATTTCAAGCCGGTTTGGGGGGGTCTTCCTGCACGGCCGGCAATTCCTTGGCCGCCTCGATGGATTGCTCCACTTCCTTCTGGGCCGCATCCATCTCAGCCCGGATCGTCCGCATCTCCGGGTCGATGGTATTGCGCACATCCGCCGCCGCCTGCCTGAAGGTCCGCAAGGCATCGCCCAGGCTCTCCCCGAGGCCCTGCATGTCCTGAGCGGCGGGAGCCGAGCCTTGCGCGGCCTTAGCCTTCAGCGCCGCCTGCTGGGCTTGCACCCGGGCCACGGCCTCCTTGTTCACGACCGCGGAGGGACGCTTCACCGGCGCCTTACCCTGGGCGGAGGCGGCCGGAACGGGCGGATAGGCTGCGCGGGCCTGCGGCATCCCGGCCTGCCGTTCTTCCATCGTTTGTCCGGTTGGGGCAGCCGGAGCGCCAGGCTGTGGCGCATTCGGGGCGCCTTTCGGCTTGGGCGGCTGATAGGCCTGCGGGGCCGCGGAGGCCATGAGCGACGCCGTGGTGCCGGGCGTCAATTCTGGACCGGGCCGGTACGGAGCCGTCGGTTGGGAGGCAGCCGGCGCGGCTGTCTGGCCTGGCACCGCCTGGGCTTGCACCACTTGCGCCTCTTCTATGTGAGCGGAGGGCTGGGCCGCCTGAGGAGCTGGCGGAGCATTGGGCGCGTTCGGATCAAGCGGCGGCGCTTCGTGGACTTCTTTCTTAAATCCTTTCAACGCCTTGCCTATTCCTTCGCCGATCTGCGGCAACCGGCCGGCGCCGAAGATAATCAGGATAATGACGAGGATGATGACGAGTTCCGAAATGCCCAGGGTGCCGAACATAGGCGCTTGCCTCCCCAATCAATCGCGCAAATAGACTCTATCTGCTGGAATCAGGCAGTGTCAAGCTGGCGCAGACACGTGAAACGTGAGGCATGAACCGTGAGATGGATGGAATCGGTCAAGGCTCGCCTTACGAAAAAATCGGCACGATCTCCGTCTGGAGGGGAAGGCCGTACACGACCGCCTCGCGATCCGCGAGATAGACGTCCAGTTCGCTCCGGATGCCGAACTGGCCGGGCAGATAGATGCCCGGCTCGAGCGAAAAGCAGGTGCGGGGGAGGAGGCGCCGCTTGTCCTGGGTTTCCAGGTTGTCGATGTTGGCGCCGTTGCCGTGGACCTCTTCGCCGATCGAATGGCCCGTACGGTGCAGGAACTTGTCCCCGTAGCCGGCGTCACGGATGACGTTGCGGCTGACCTCGTCTACCTCCCACCCGCAGGGAAAGTCGCCGGACGCCACGCGGGCCCTGACGAACTCCAGCGCCGCATCGCGGGCGTCGCGCACCGCGCCGAACACCTCGCGCTGCTTGGCCGGCACCTGACGCCCGACGTACCCGGTCCAGGTGATGTCCGCATAGACCGAGCCTGGCTCGGGCCGCTTGGCCCAGAGGTCGATCAAGACCAGCTGGTTCTCCGCGATCACGGACGAGCCGGTCGAGATCGGCCCATAGTGAGGATCTGCGCTATGTTCGTTCACGGCGGCGATGGGGGCGCTGGAGGTGACCAGGCCGTGTTCCTTGAATCGGGACAGGATGAACTGCTGCAGGCCGTACTCGGTCAGCTCTTTGCGGCCTGTCACCGATTCCCCCACGTGCCGGAACGCCTCGTCCACAATCTGCCGGAGTTTGGCGGCCGCGTCCTGATGGGAGGCCAACTGCCGCTCCGTCCAGACCGCCTCGAAGCGCTGCACCAGATCGGCCGAGGTCACCACCTCCACCCCGTGCCCGCGAATCTGCTCGATCGTGCCCGCGTCCACCCGCGACACGTAGGGAATGAAGTTCATCGGGGAATATTGCATGGCCGCCTGCTTCGCCTTCGCCAGGATGCGCGACAGGCAGGCGCCCAGCGATTGCCAGGACATGTACTGCACCGACTCGCCGGGCAGCTCGTCCAACACATGGGGTTCGATCTTGTGGGTCAGCTTGACCGGCGTCCCCTGGGCCGGCACCCAATAGAACCAGCGGCGGGTTACGTGCTTGGTCGGGTCCAGCAGCAGCACGCGATAAGCCAGGGGATCGCTGCCGCGGAAATCGTAGAAGAGCCAGCCGTCAAGACCCGGCGTCTCGCGCAGGGCCTGCTGAATCTCCGCCACGCGCTGGTGTTGAAGGTTTGGTGCATCAGCCATAGCGGGGGACATCATACCCTGAATCGCCGGGGATTTCCTACTCCGGTCCGGGCTGGCGATGCGGCTAAAAGGTCTTGCTCCAGGACAGCGTGAACAGCTCCGTTTGGCTGTTGAAGGGTTGCTCGTGCGGGCCGAAGTAGATGCCGGCCCGCACGTAGGAGACGGCGATGTCCCAAGGCGTATATTTCAGCGTGATGCCCAGGTGCAGGGACGCATGGCTCAGGGGCTCCCCCCTGGTCTCGACCACTTGCCCGGTGGTGAGGTTTTCGAGCCGGTGCAGCCGCTCGAACTTGTCGAAGCGGTACATGCCCACCGCAAAGGGGATGAACCGGATCGGCCCCCAGCTCTCCTGCGGTGCGATGCCGGCCACGAGGCCCGGCGAGAGCAGGGGGAGCGTCTTGTTCTTGGCATAGAACGAGTTGCCCTGAAACTGGAAGGTGCCCTCGGTGGTGGCATCGATGGTGCTGAGGCTCAGCCCGAACAACATGGGAATCCGGAGCCCCGGGCCGCTCATCGGGTCGTACACGACTTCCGCCATCGCACTATAGGCCGAGATCTGCAACGGCAGGTTCAGGCGGCTGTTCCCCTGCGCGTCAAACCCTTGCGCTCCGAAGCTGATCTGCTGGGCGCTGCCGCCGGCGGTGCGGGCGTAGACGCCCTGAAAGCCCACGCCCCAGTGGTCGGAGAGGGCGCGCAGGAACCGGACGGATATGCCGGCGCCTTGCGCGTCAAACTGGGCCAGGGTCTTCCCGTCGTTGCTGCCCGAATCACGGAAGTAGCCCGGCACCGCCTTCACATACCAATGGCCCTCCTCCATGCCATCCGTGGGGATCGCGTAGGTGGCAAAGCTGCCGAGGACGCCGGTGCGGACACCGGCTCCGGCGTTGACCCACTGGCCGTTGACCTGGATGCTGGCAGCCTCCGCCTGGACAGACGGTACCTCCCCCAAGATTCCCCAGCAGGCCATGATAACGATCGAGACCCATGACCGGCTGCGGCGAGTCATGCGAGCATGGGGGACGGGCGGCGCCCCCCTCAGGGGCTACCTTCCCCCTGTCATGCCTCTGATCGGACCGAGCACCTGCTTGCGGTATGCCTCCGACGTGCGCACGCTTTCCTCGCGCTTGGCATGATTCGCGTCGATGATCTGGTCGAACCGCTGGGCGCAGCCCTTCACATCGGTGGGGTCCAGACGGCAGGCCACGCAGGCGGCATAGCTCAAGGCGTAGATCCGGTTCACGTCGTGCGTGGCAGGGTAGTACTTCTCCAAGGCGCCCTGAATCTCGCCGGAGGCGCTGGCCCCGGCCACCGACGTGATGATGCCGCTGACATCCCCGCTGAACTTTTTCATCGTGTTCCGGTCCTCGTCGGCGACGCTCGACGGGAGCGGGCAGAATTCCCCCTTGATCTGGACTTCGTTGACGCCGCCGCAACCCTGCGTCAGCATCAGCAGACCGACCAGGGTGAGCAGAGTGGCCGAGGTGTTCCGTTGAACGCCGTGCAAAAACGTGTGGGTCGTCATGGGGTCCTCCATACCAAACTTCGTTTGAACCGTTCGCCTTGCAATAGTTCTTGGCGAACAGATAGACACCTCCAGGGATTCCCAATGCTGGCGGACTTTTGCAGCATTCTATTAGAAATGATAGTTGAGCCCAAGGTTCAGCGTGTTCGACGTGTACGTGGATTCAAAGCCACGGCCCGGCCCCAGCATGTTGTCGAAGCGAAGGTTCGCATAGTGGTACCGATATTCCAGAGACATGGACACGTGCTCGATCAGCAGGATGTTGAGCCCCGCAAAGCCGTTGGCGCCGGGGCTCCAGTTCGACGACGAGGCGCCGTCGGCATTGGCGAAGAAGACGCCGAGCCCGCCGCCGACATAGGGGCGAAACCGTTCGCCTGGATAGCGGGCCACCAGATTCGTGGTCCAGACGGTCATGCGCATATTCTGTCCGTTGTTCGCGCCCAACCCGGTGCCTCCGGTCACCGACGCCTGCTTGGAATTAATGTTCGGCGTCGAATTGGACACGTCCATGTCGAGTCCCAGCCACTTGTGACTCTCGAAGAAATAGCCCACCTTGCCCCCGTAGGAAAGCGTCGTTTGCTGGGTAAAAGTGTTCAACGTGCCGCCTTGCTGTCCCGTGCCGCTGGTGTTGCTCAGCCCGTTGGGAATCGTCGCACCCACCGTGCCGCCGACGTACCACTCGGCCGAAGCCGGAAGACTCCAGAGGCCGAGAAGCCCAAAGCACAAGAGGACACCGACACGGCGGAAACCGTTGGCGAGGCTGTTCTGCTCGATGACCTGCATAAATCCTCCTACTCCCGCTTATACACAAGAGACTGTCTTGCGACCGACAACCTTGTTCTCACACCCGTTAGTCCAGTGGGGGAACCCGATGGCGACTCCCCAGACCTCCGCTCACTGGGAAGGAGGAGAAAACGTAACTTGCGGTCCGAAGTTATAGCCGCTGCCTTGATTCGTCATAGTCACCCCGGTCACCGATCCATTGGCGATGGTGGCGACTCCCTGAGCCTGCATTCCGCTGGCAGGGGGGGTAATCGTGACCGTCGGCGGCGAGGTATAACCGCTACCGGGATTGGTGACGACCACCTGCAACACGACTCCCGCTTCCATGACGGCGGTTCCCTGGGCAGGCGCCATACACACAGAAGGGCTCAGAGGATAGGTAAAGCCGCCCGCGGGCGGATAGGCGCCCCTGGAGTTTACCGCCGACCAGGGCGGGTTCGTGACGCAATGGTAGCGGAAATTTTCCGTCACGGGAACTCTTGGGCCGGGTATCGTCAAGAAGGAATAGGTGACTTGATCACCGGCCGGGGGTGGCGTTCCATCAACAGGCGCCAGGAAGGCGGGCAATGCCGTGCCGTCTTGAGGTGCGGTGGTCGGCACCGGCAGGCCATTGGGCTGCTGCGGCGGTGTGGCATAGACGAAGTGGTACTGGTTCCAGGCGCTGTAATCGGTGCGGGCAATGGGGTGCGGCGGAACGCAGGGCGAGCAGGAAGGGGGCGTCCCTACCGTGGCATTGGTGAAGTTCACCAGATAGGCCGCGCAACCGGTTTCGTGGCAGGCAAAGAGGTCGGTCGGTTGCGGGGTTTTTTGAGCAACCAGGCAGGACGCATCCAGGGCGGCTTGCACGCCGCTGGGATCGCTGAAACTCTTGATCTGCTGAATTTGCGCGAGATAGTTCACGCCGGTATTGTAATTGGCTGCATCGCAGGTTCCGAAGGGGGAATACTGGCGCTGCACCGGCTTTTCTTCGATCATGTAGAAGTACAGCATGTTGTTCGCGGCGTCATAGTAATAGGTCTGAGCGGCAATGAAGGTCGCGATGTCGGCTGCGGTTGGTTTGGCTATGCCCATCAGGGTCTTGTAGGGCTGTTCGAACTGCTGCCAGCTCGTCGCTTGCGGTAACGTCATCCCGCCGGAATATTGGGTCGGTCCCCCCGGCCACGGAGCCGGAGGCGCTTGGTTATTCGCGCGGGCCAGGCAATCTTGCCAACGGGGCTCCGCATAGGCCTGCCAGGCAAAGAACGCGCTATCGCAGGAAGTGGAAGTGCCGCCTGGCGGGATATAGCCTGGCGGCCACACGAGAGGATTGTCATAGGGCTCCCCCCACTGGCGACGAATCCGGGAGACGTTGATTTTCGTCGGGTCTGTGACCTGCTGATAGACCGCGATGCGGTTGACAAAAAAGTCTCCGGCTTTTTTCACGGCCGGATCCGTATAACTGAACAGCAGCCGATTCTGGAAGGCGGCCGGTGTCGTCGTTTGGTGTTCGGTGCCGGTTTTCCCATAGACCGTGTAGCCCATCCGGTCCATGACAAAGGGTTCGTAAATCGGATTCTGTCCGCGACCGTTGAGAAACAGATAGGGATACACCGTATCGCCGTAGGCCGGCATGTCCCGCTTGATTTCCACGCGGAACGTCGCCGGGATGCCGCCCGGGGGGTTGTCAACCGACTCGATGTTCAAGGTGGCGTATTTGTGCGGGCTCATCAACGAAGTCGAGCGAAAATCGTTGGGCCCGCGCGAATGGGGCTCGTCCACGGTGTACTCCGTGGCGTAGTAGTCCACGCTGTTGAGCGAGACGGGGACCAGATCGTGATGGGAGGTCCCGCTCCCGTCCACGACCCTCAAGCCTGACAACTGGCCGTCCTTGTCGAGGATGACGGTCGTCTTATCCCCGTCGTTAAAGGGTCCCAGATTGACCGCCTCCGTATAGACTTGATGCTTGAAATCCACATTGTCCCAAATGCTGTTCTGGATGTACTGCGTGGGGGGGACGGTTTGTTGGTTCGATTGAATCCAGCCCGTGGCCGCATCTCCGACATAGCCGTTGAAAAGGGCCGTGACGGTTCCGTTCAACTGAGGAGCGCCCTGGAGTTGTCCCAGCGTGCCGAGCGGCGGATTCGCATTCTGGACCGTGTCAAACGCCGCGATGGTCTGAATATCGGTCTTGGTCAGTAACCGGGCTGCCGGGTTGTTCGGATGGATGCCGGTCGGATCGAAGCGGAAATTGACGAAACGGTTGTGCTCGATGCGGGCCGGGCCGTCGTAGTAGCTGTAGCCTTGGATGTTCATCGCGGCCTGGAAATTGGGAGTGGGAAAGTTTCCCCAGCCGCTTAGCCCCGAACTCAACTGCACATCGGTGCATTCCGTTGGCCAGGAGGGCGCATTGCTGCCGGCATATTGCCACATGCCGCTCCCCGAAGAAGATCCGGCATTGACGGAGCCGGTGGTCTGGAAGGTGGTGCCCGTCGTGGTCCCGACGGTCCAGCCGCCATTGGCCGACGTGTAGCCCTGCACCCCGGAGATTTGGACCTGGGCATTTTGCGGGGGGATGACCGGACTGGTGATGACGAGGTAGTTCGGCGCCGGTCCGGCAGTGCTCGCAGCACTCGTGATGGGAAAGGCACAGCCTGCCGGATACCGCTCCACATTGTTTCGCGTCATGCCGGCAATCACGTTTTCATGGGCCAGGCCCCAATAACCCGGCGGATTGCCCTCGGGGCCGCCGCCGCCGAGCAAGGAGAAGCCATAGGGATTCGTGGCCAACCGGTTGTTGTGCAGGGCCGTGTAGATGGTCCTGATCCACACACCGCGAAAACGCGAGCGGGTGACGGTGTTGTCATTGAGCAGCAGTACCGGAGCCTGACGGGCGACGTGCCACGTGCCGCCGCTGCCTCCATAGGTTCCGGTGCCGGTCGAGCCATTGAGCGAGAAGGTGCCGGAGCCGTAACCCACGGCGGGCGTGGTGACGAACCAGGTGTTGTCGGCCGAGGTGCCCGTTCCCGAGATCGTCACCTGGGTTCCGGTGGACGGGGGAGTCGAAGTGGTCGTCACGACGATGGGCGGAAGCGCGACCCCTGTGATGCTCTGAGCCTGCAGCTGCCAGTTGCCCGTATTAGTCACAGGAAAGCCCGCGTTGCTGCTGCTGGTCGAGTTATTGAGCGAGAAAGTGCTGGTGCCGGTGTTCGTGACGGTCCAGGTGTTGTCGGCGGCAGTTCCGGTCCCGGTGATCGTCACCTGCGTATTCGTCGGGGGGGCAGGAATGCCGCCCGGAACGGTAATGACGATGGGCTGGTTCGTGACCTTCGTGGCCGTAAAAACGGGATAGGCCGGCAGTTGCCAAGTCCCGCCGCTGCCCGAATAGGTCCCGGTGACGATCGCGTTCTTGATCCCGAACGTATACGGTTGCCGGCTATTGTTGATGTTCGTGACGGGCCATGTGCCGGCTTGGATGTTGGTTCCGGCGATGGTCACCGTTTGCGTGCCGCTGGGCAGGGGCGTCGGACTGGTGATGGTGATGGGTGGAATCGTCACGCCCGTGACGGGATAGGACGACGATGGCAGGAAGGGTTGGGGATTCAGCGCCATGACGGTATCCGCATTGGTATCGATGCCGTTGTAACACCCATGCGAGCGGTTGCCGGTAAACTCCGGATAGGCAAAGCGCTGGTTGTTCTGAGTCAAGAGCCAATAGGCTCGTCCCTGGGCCTGGCATCCGGCCACCGAATTGTTGACGAAGGTATTGCCGAGGTTGGTAATCCAGAATCCACCGGGATGGAAAAGATCAGGTCCGGGCATGCAGGACCCACCGGGGCAGACGGCATTGGCGCCCGAAAATGAGGTGTCCGGGATGCCGCTGGTGGCATACCAGGTGGCGGACGAATAGGAGCGTTGCAAGTTGTCGCCGTCCCAATAAGTGCTGCCATTTTGTCGCGGGTAGGAATAGGTGCTGTTGGCCGCCATGGTGCCGGCGATGAGGTTCCGCATGAACTGGTTGCCGGTGATGCCGGTCCCGTCCTCCAGGTAGACCCCCTGGCCGACGGTGCGGACGCAGACGTTGTTGTAGAAGTTGGCATTCCCCGTGGCGTGAACCACATAGCACTTGTTGTAACTGTGGTGCACGCTGACGTCCTGAATCAGGACGTTGGTCCCACTGGGCAGTTTGTGCAAGTGGACGGGGTAGCGTCCCACCAGGGCCTGGCCGAACTTTTCAATCTCCACGCCCACCAACGTCAGGGTGGGGCTGGTCGTGCCGCTGACCATTGTGACCACGTGGCCGCCGATGAAATTGTTGGCGTCGGTGGTTTGGCCGGCCGCCGAAGTGAGTTTGATGTTCCGGGACAGCAGGGCCACCTCCGCCCTTTCGTCGATCCCATAATTGCGATGATGGTCGTCATAGAAGCTTTTGGCTTGGCGGCTGACGTCGATCGCGTTGCCGCCTGGCACGACGACCTGTTTCGTCTTGGCCGGAAAGAGCCCCGGCGTCGGCGCGAGCCCGCCATAGTGGTAGTGCTTGAGCTTCGTGCCCGAGCAGAGGGTGAGCTGGCTCACCTGGGCCGGCGTGCCTGGGATGGGGGTCTTGGCGGAGGCTTCCGGGTTGGCCACGGCGGCGATGCTGCAGATCTGCACGATCTCCGTCTGATGCGAAGTAAAGCTGGTCGTAGCGACGGCCACCCAGTCGTTGACCTGCCAGTCCACCTGCATTGCCAACGTCAACGTCGTGTCCGGATTCGTCGCCGGCACGGGCGCGCTGACGTTTTCCGCGTCGTTATACTTGGCCGGCCCGGCGGGCACCGAAAGATAGGTCCAGCTCTTCGTGCCGAAAACCGTGTTGATGAATATCGGATTCCGGAGGGGATTGTTTTGCGTGCCGTCCGGCCTCGCCGAGAGGCCTTTGCCGCCATAGAGCGCCAGGGTTCCCCCGTCCATGACGGTGAGGTCGCGGGCATTGGGGTTCTGGTCGCCCGCCGTGGGCGGGAGCGCCGCCGAGGCGTTGCCGGCCATGACGATCGTGATCTGGCTTTGAATGGGCGCCGTCACCGAGCCCGCCTGCATCGCGCCGCCGTTCCGGATCAGGAAAGAGCTGGCATAGAGCGTCATGGCCTGGTCCTGCAGGGTCAGGGTGCCGCCCGAGCCGACGATGACAGGCATCAGAGGCGCTTGCGCAGTGAACGTTGCATCCGACGTGCCCACGGTCACGTTTTGACAAGGGGTACCGCTGGCAATATGCAAAGCCGTGACGGCTTGCGGCACGACGGGCGGGTTTGCCGGTATGGTCAGCTGGCACTGACCATTGTTGTAGTTAGTCACGGCCTGGCTCAGGGTGATGCTTGACGCTGTGCCTCGGAGCGGAGCCCCCAACGGGGCTTGAGATTTTCCCCCCAAGGCCTTGGCCAGCTTGTCGGCCTCGGCCTTTCGCACCTCGCTCTCCTGTTCCATAGACTGGGCAAGCTTGCGCTCCTGCTGCAGTTCGGCGCTCATCTTGGCCTTGGCCCGCTCCCGCTCCTGCCGGACTTGCTCCACGTCGCCGGAGGAGGCGCAGCCGGTCAAGAGGCCCACACACATGAGCAGGGCCACGGTCCCGGTCTGCGCGCGACGTTGGATGATCGTGGCCGTATCGTCTGTCGTCATACCGATCCTCCTTCTCCTAACTCGCATCTCTGCGCAGCGATCTTGCGATGGCCCGGCCCGCCCTGGCTCAACCGGGAGGACGAGATCAACGCTGCTAGCAATGACCCGGAAAACAGACGGTTGAGGCCTGCTTGCCAGGCACCGGCGCAAAGGGTGTGCCAATCCCGAGGGTATTGTTATTCAAAATGGACACGGTCGGGAAACTGTTCGCACTCCCCCCATTCCACCCCGGAGTCAACAGATTGGAGATGGGAGGGGTGAGGAAGGCATTGTTGATATTAAACATGGTATAGCTGCCGCCGTTGGTGACGGTCACCGAGGACACCGACTCACCAGAGAGGGCGGCGGTGCCCTGGGCCGCCGTGCCGCCCGGCGACGGGTCAAACCCGACGCCCGGCACCGAGGTATAGCCGTTGCCGCCGTTGGTGACGGTCACCCCATTCACCGCGCCGCCGGAAACGGTGGTGGTTCCCCTGGCAAAAGACGATCCCACATTCGGCGCGCCAAAGGTGACGCCAGGGGGGATCGACGAGGGAGTCAGGGAAGAGAGGTTGACAACATAATTCCCCTGGTAAACGGTGCTGCTGCTCCCATCGGTGATGGTGAGTCCATACACGTTGAGCCCTGGGGCGCCCTGGATGGGAGCGCTGGCGCCGAGCGTATAGGGCGCGTTATTGATGGAAACCTGATAGCCTGCGGGGATTTTCCCCGAAGTATTCGCCGACCAGCTGAGACTGGTGCCGAATGGTATGGACCCGCTTGGAGGCGTGATCCGCCCGGTGGTCGTGCCATAGACGGGAACGGTATAGGATTGAATCGAATTGGGGCCTGTGGCCGTGACACTGATTTGGTAGGTGGTGCCGGGGCTCAGTCCCGAGATGGTCGTGCCGGACGGGCTGGGCGTGGCGGGCGTCAGGGTGACCCCGGGAACCGGAATGCCCCCGCCGTAGGTCACATTGACCGTATAGGCCGTCGCGCCGCTGCTGGCCGGCCACGCAATCGTCAGCGAGGTGTTCGTCGGATTCGAGACGGTCACGATCGGAGCGTCGAGACGAGTGTCATTCAGGATGGTGACGCGCAGCGTGGTTGCGTTGCTCGGCACCGGCACGAAGGGACTGGGCCGTCCACCGCGGTCGCTGTAGGCAAAGCCATAGGCATCGGACAGGTTGTAAAAGACCGCGGCATAGGGATTGTAGTAGCCATCGTTCGTCTTACGGGCGCCGCCGAAGGGGTAGAGGGTCGGCGGATTGCTGTACCAATTCGCAGTATTCTGCGGGACGTTGCTCCCCTTGCCCGCATATCCGAAGTTCATGCCCGCCATGAAATCCCCCGCAATCACCGCATAGAGGCTGTTGGGGACGGAGGCGATTTGTTGCGGGGTCATTCCCGTCGTCGGCACCGTGAAGGCCGTGGCAGGCGCACCATAGAGGTTCACGTCGTATCCAGCCTTGGAGGAAGGAGCCGGCAGGTTCACGGTCACGGTGAGATTCGCCGGGAGCACCACGTTGGCCGGCGGAGTTGGCGGAGCGGCGATCGTGACGGTCGGCGCCGAGGTATAGCCGGTGCCGCCGTGGGAGATCGTCACTCCCGACACCATCCCGCTCGGCGAGAGGGTGGCGGTTCCCTGGGCGCCGGACCCTCCGCCACCGGTGAAGGTGACCGCCGGCGCACCGCTAAAATAGTCGCTGCCGGGGTTGGTGATGGTCACCGCCGTCACCGCTTGGCTAGCGATGGTCGCCGTACCTTGGGCCGTCGTTGCGCCAGGGGGGATTCCACATGGCGCTCCGGTCGTGGTGCCCGTTAACGTCACGGTATATCCGCCCTTCCCGTTGGAAGCGAACTTTCCATTGTAGGAGTAAGGGATGGCCGGGCAACCGGCATTCGAGAACCCGTTGTCGGCGAATGACTGTCCGACCAGGGAGGCCAGATACGACCCGTAACTTGGATAGGGCGCCGGAGAGCCGGTCGTCGAATTGGACGCCAGGAGCGAAGGGCCCATGACGCGGATGAACGGCGATACGCCCTGACTCGGAGTCCACCCTGACGGCCGAAACGCGCCTCCCATCTGTGGGCTGAGCCCATAGAGTTGGTTCAGAATCGTGCTCGTCGACGTGTAATAGGTCATGGTGGCGATGACGTTGTTGCCGGCATCGAGATAGTCGTATTGCATCGGAATGCCGAAGAAGTCCATGGACGTCAGGTCCGCGCCGCCCGGAGCCGGATAGGCAAGCTCCATCTTGTCCCAGCGGAACGACTCGGTGCCGGTCGGAAACGCGCCGTTTGTGACGGCGACCGGCGCGGTATAGGAGACCATGAGGCGCCCGCTGCTGATCGCGGCGACCGAGAATTGATACACATTCTGAGTGGCGCCGGTGTAGGGGGATATGGTCGTGCCGCATGGCGTGAGACTGCTCAATGGGCCGGCCGTCTGCGTTCCGCTTGGGTTCACGCCGATATCAAGATACGCAAGACCGCTAGGCACGCCGCTGGAGGTCCATCCGATGCCTTTCCCGGTCAGGAGCACATAGACCTGGCTGTCGTGCAGGTTGCTGTCATTGACCAATTGGACCGCTAGCTGATTGGTATTGGTATTTGCCGGGCAAGAGCCCGAAGCGCCGAGAGATGAGGGCTTGCCGTTCCCCTTCCCCCTCAAAGCCTGGGCCAGCTTCTCGGCGGAGGCCTTCTTGGCCTCGCTTTCTCTTTCCATCGAGGCAGCCAGCGCCTGCTCCTGCTGAAGTTCGGCGCGCATCTTGGCCTTGGCCTGCTCGGACTCGTGCCGCGCCTGCTCCACGTCGCCGGAGGAGGCGCAGCCGGCCAACAGCAGGGCGGTCGCGAGAAGAATACCGGAGCCGGAGCGGCGGCTGGCGTTCGATTCGTGCGAGTGTACGCGCGCCATGAGCCTCTCCCTATTCAAGGTTTTTCATCGTGGCCCGGACTTGATTGAGGGCGTCCACATGGCGCGCCTCTTCGGCTTTCAGATATTCTTTGACGGACTGGGATATCTTGGCATGCGCGGCGCGCAGCGTTTCGTTCTCTTTCGCCAAGGTGGAGAACTGCGTCTGCTCCTTCATCAGGTCCGCCCGCAGCTTGCTCTCCCCCTGTTGCGCCTCCTGCTTGATCTGCTCCAGGTCGCCGGAGGTCGCGCAGCCGGCGGCCGCCCAGAGGCCGAGCGCGAGGACGAGGCCGAGCGATTTTCCCGAGCGAATCATTGCATAGTTCGATGACAGATCCATGGGCACCTCCTCCATATGTTACGTTGTCGCATCTCGAAGCCGTCAAACGCCTTGCCAGCCATTAAAAGGTATTGCCACGCTGCAGGCAATACCTTTTTCATCGGGACCGGAACGAGCCGTGCAAAATAAGACCGTTTTCTTCGGGTGCGTCAAGTGACGCAAATACCGTGCCCATAGCCTTGCGTCAGATGCCGATGCCGGATTTTTCGCATCTCCGCATTCCTGCTAGCGTCTCGCTGTGGACGAATTTCTCCAGACCTTTGTCGAGCCTGTGGGGCCGGCGCAACAGTGAGTCAAATTCATGACCCGGTCGATAGAGAGAGTCCGGCCTTGTGTCACGTGAACGCCTGTGGCATAAGAGACCGAGGAACCCACAGCATGCTGTCGCAGCCCAGCCCCGAACTGCCCCCCTACCGCATCACGCTCTTCTACGGGCCGGAGCCTGTTGAGGCCCTTCCGTCGCATGTGGCCTGCGTCTTCAACGTCAAGAAACGGAGTTGGAAAGGCGGTGTGCAGGTGGCGGTCGAAGTGAACGAGGCGCAAACTGCCCGCGCCAGCCAGGCGCTCGACTTCGAGGCCTGGCTGCGCAAGGCCCTGGCTTCCATCGCCGTTGCGGAACGACCAACCTACGAGAGCCGGGCCAGGGAACTGCTTATCCAAGGTCTCTGCTCGCTCAAGTTGGATCTGGCCATCAAGGCGGGGATTCAACAGGCAAACAGCCGCATCGCGGCTGACGCCTTCGTAAACGAGCTGAATCAAGCGGTAGAGCAGCAGGCAGACCGACTGAAATCACAGATTCTCGCCGAGCTGGACCTGGCCGCGCCATGACGTAGCCAAAGTCGAACGTCTCGCACGTCCGCACGTCCCGAAAGTTGTCGGTCCGGACGTTTCGACTTTCTGACTTTCTGACTTGCGACTATGACAGAAGGGTTTGCATAAGCTCTGGAATTTGCTATATACAACAGCCTGTGGGAAGCTGGGTCAAAATCCCCCATAGGATGGTATCCGGCCGGACGTCAGGAAAGGAGGAATTCCCGTGCGAACAATGATGAAAGGGCTGGCGGTGCTGCTGGTGGTGGCGCTCGTGCACCTGGCCGTCGTTCCGGTGATCGCGGCCCAGGGGACGGAAGACGCATCCCAGGGGTCGGCCAAAGGCGCAGGGCTGCAGGCAGCCAGTTGGCTGCTCACGCTTCCCTATGGTGCCACCAAAGTCTGTTTTGCGATCCTCGGCGGAGTAACAGGCGGCCTGACCTACGTCTTCTCCGGCGGGAATCTGGATGCGGCCAAGTCGGTCTGGCACACCAGCGTGTACGGAACCTATGTTCTCACCCCTGAGCACCTGCAGGGAGACAAGCCGGTGCGGTTTCTTGGCGTGGCCTCGGAGAATGACGGCGCCTCCCTGACGACCGAGCCGGGGAAATAGCGGCGCCCACGCCCTCGCCATGAAACCATTGATCGGCGTCACGCCGGACTTCAATGCCGGCGATCGAAAAGACATGGGCGGCCGAGAGCCGACCTACTTTCTGCGCGCCCGCTATGCCCGCGCCATCGAGGCACTCGGCGGGGTGCCGGTGATTCTCCCCTTGACGGACGACCCGGCTTTGCAGCGCCGGCTGTTCGAGGGGATGGACGGCTTGCTCCTGACAGGCAGCGGCCCGGACTTGCCTCCGTCCCTGTATGGCGAGCGCCAGCGATACAAGTTCCGCGTCATGAGCCGACAGCGTTATGCGTTCGAACAAGCTATGGTCGGTCGAGCCATGAAGTCCCCGCTCCCTGTATTCGGGATCTGCGGAGGCATGCAGGCGATCAACGTCGCATTGGGAGGCAGCCTCATCCAGGACATCGGCTCGCAGCTCACGAAGGCCCTGCAACACCGGGCCCCGGGTCCGGCCACCGAGTACGCCCATGCGGTGCGCGTCGCGCCCGACAGTCTGCTGCGGCGGATCACGCGTCAAGCCAGCCTCCGCGTAAACAGTTCACACCATCAGTCGGTCAAGACCGTCGCCCCCTCGCTGATCGCGACCGCCGTGGCGCCCGACGGCGTGATCGAAGCGATTGAGGCGGCCGACCGCCGACGCTACCCTTTCTTCCTCGGGGTCCAGTGGCATCCGGAATATCTCTTCGACCGCTATGCGGTGCAATGCCGCCTGTTCGAAGCTTTTCTCCAGGCCGCCCGCCGTGGCTAATTCTCTCTTCCGGACCAAATCCATCGAACAGATTCTCGCCGACAGCAACCATCCGAAGCACCGGCTGAAAAAGTCCCTCTCGGTCTGGGACCTGACGGCGCTCGGCATCGGGGGCATCATCGGCACGGGCATTTTCGTCCTGGTCGGCACAGCCGTGGTCGGAGACGCCAACCGTCCCGGCGCAGGTCCCGGCATCATCCTGTCGTTCATCCTTTCCGGTGTGGCTTGTGCGTTGGCTGCCCTCTGCTATGCCGAATTCGCCGCGATGATGCCTGTGGCCGGCAGCGCCTACACCTATTCCTATGCGACGCTGGGCGAATTTCTGGCCTGGATCACCGGATGGAATCTGATTCTGGAATATGGCGTCGCCTGCGTCGTAGTCGCCATCGGCTGGTCCGGCTATTTCAACAATGTCCTGAAAACGCTCGGCCTCCACCTGCCGGCCTGGGCGACTCATCCGCCTGGCGTGGACGGAGGGATGATCAACCTGCCGGCGGCGATCATCGTGCTCTGCGTCACCGCCGTGCTGATACGCGGGATGAAAGAAAGCGCCAGGGCGACCGGGCTCATCGTCATGATCAAGCTCGCCGTGATCGTGTTCTTTCTTGCCGTAGGCTCGTCCTCCGTGGACCCGTCCAATTGGGTCCCGTTCATGCCGAACGGATTTCAAGGGGTCGGAGCGGCGGCGGCCATCGTCTTCTTCGCCTTTATCGGCTTCGACGCGGTCTCAACGACCGCCGAAGAGGCCAACAACCCGCAGAAAGACTTGCCCATCGGCATCATTACGTCGCTCGGCCTCTGCACCGTCCTGTATGTGCTGGTGTCGGCCGTCCTGACCGGCATGATCCCCTATCAACAAATCGACATCCATGCGCCGGTTGCAGAAGCCCTACGTGTAGCGGGCTTTCGCTGGGGCGCAGCCCTGGTCGCCACCGGGGCCCTGGCGGGGATTACGAGCGTCCTGTTTGTGATGATGATCGGGCAGATCCGCGTTTTCTTCGCCATGTCGCGCGACCAACTGCTGGGCCCCTGGCTCTCCGCCGTCCACCCCCGGTTCGGCACCCCCCATCATGCGACGCTGCTGACCGGCCTCGGCGTGGCCGGCATGGCCGCGTTCGTCCAAATCGGCGAGGCAGCGGACATGACCAACATCGGCACCCTCTTTGCGTTTGTCCTGGTCTGCGCGGCGGTGCTCGTGTTGCGGCGGACTAAACCGGACCAGCCTCGGCCCTTCCGCATCCTGTTCATGCCCTGGATTCCGCTGCTGGGCATGGCGGCTTGTCTAGGCCTGATGGCATTCCTGCCGACGGTGACCTGGATCCGGTTCGGCGTGTGGAGCGTGATCGGCACAGTGGTCTACTTCCTCTATGGGAAGCACCACAGCCGACTGGCTGCGAAAATTGACGATTGAGTGATTGGCTGATTGAAGCGACGGCGACTGCTTCCGGTCAGCAAATCAGCCGATCAACAAATCAATCAATTCTGCAGAGGTTAGCTTGGGTCGGCGGCCGGAGTCGATGATCCGGCCGGGGCGGCTGTTTCGGTCTGGGCGCTTGGTTTGGCAGCGGCAGGAGCGGGGGCCGGTTTCGGAGGAACGGCGGGAACAGCAGCGGCTGTTTCCGTTCCAGGAACCGCAGCGACGGCAGCAGGCTTGGGAGGAGCCGCCGGCTTCGGCGGGGCCGGGCGTTCCGGCTTGATTCCCCCTTCCCAGGAAGGGCCGGAGTACATATCCGCCGCAAGGCCCTTGGTTTTCCACTTGTCTTCGAAGTCGGCCGCGGCCTTGTTCGGCGTCTCGCCCTTACCCACCACATCGTTCCAGGGATAGGATTTGGGTCCGATCTGGCACCCGCTCTCACCCCGATTCAGATACAGGGCGATGGGGTTCCCGCGGTAGGGGCCGAGGAAGATATGGACGCAGCCGACATATTCCATGAGGTGTGCCATCCGGCAACTCCGAAGGTCGGCATGATGCCATATCCGGAAACCCTGTGCAAGTGTATGTCGGTCGAGGAGAGCTGGACGCCGGCCATCAGCCGGCCGCGGCAACCCTGGCTCGCCCGTTGGCCGCTTTCCCCGAGCCATCGACATGCAGGTCGGCCAAGGTGCTTCGGCAAAGGCGGATGAACTCCTGCGCGGCCAGGCCTAAATGCCGGTTGGCAAGATACGCCAAGCCGACCGGATGTTTGGGCGCCGGATCGCGCAGCTCGATGATCCGCAAGGCGCCGCCCGCCAGCTGATGCCGGACGAACAGCTCCGGCAGGATCGTCAATCCCGCCCCCTGTTTCACCGCCTCCAGGATGCCCTCCGGCGACGTCATCTCGATGGACACTTGCGGGCGCACGCCCGCCTCCGCACATTCCGCCTCGACCATCTTGCGCAAACAATAGTCGGCCGGCATCAGAATCAACGGAAGGCCGGCCAGCTCCCGCATTTTCATGCGGCTGCCCTTGCGTGGAAAGCCGGCCGGCGCCACCAGGCAAAGGGTTTCCTCGAAGAGGCGGCTCGTGACCAGACGTTCGCTCCCGACCGGGAGGAGACAGAGGCCCAAGTCCAGACGGTTCGCCAGAAGATCCGCCACGACGTCGGCGGAAGGCCGGGCTTGGATCTGCAGCTGGACCTGGGGGAAACGCTGCCTGAACCGGGAGACCAGCGGCGGGATCAGATAAGCGTTCACGGTGGACAGGGTGCCGACCAACAGGCGGCCACGCTCCGCGCCCGTGAGGGCATGGATGGCTTGCGTCCCCTGCTCGAGTTCCCGCAAGGCCTGTTGCGCATGCTCGCGCAGGACCTGGCCAGCCTGGGTCAGGGCGACGCGCCGGCCGAGGCGATCGAAGAGCGGCGCGCCGAGTTCTTCTTCCAAGGACGCGATCTGGACCGAGAGAGACGGCTGGGAGACATGCACGGCCTCAGCCGCCCGCGTGAAGTTCTGCGCCTCGGCCACAGCCAAAAAATAGCGTAACTGTCGCATTTCCATGACGACCCTCCGACAAGTTCAATAGGCATAAGCTATGGCAATTATCAAAACAATGTATTGGACCTATGCATCTTAGCCCCGCTACAGTCCCCCCGTCAACCACCAAACGTGCCGCGATGCAACAAGTGCGGCTATCACGAAAGGAGACATGAGGTGAGCACCAAGTCCGTATGCGTCCGTTTCCCTCGCACGATCGTCGCCCTGGCTCTGGCTGGGCTGCTGTTGAGCAGCCTGGGCTGCGGCACGATGGAGGCTGCGCCGGCCGCATCCCTCTACAACCGGCTGGGAGGCAAGACGGCGATCACCGCCGTGGTGGATCAATTCGTGGCCAACGTGGCGCAGGACCGGCGCATCAACGGCCGCTTCGCCACGACGGATATTCCCAAGCTGAAGCGGCACCTTGTGGACCAAGTCTGCATGGCCTCCGGCGGGCCCTGCACTTACCAGGGCCGCGACATGAAGACCACCCATGCCGGGATGAAGATCTCGAATGCGGACTTCAACGCCCTCGTGGAAGACCTGGTCAACGCCTTGAACGCATTCAACGTGCCCGCGACGGAAAAGAACGAACTCCTGGGCCTTCTGGGTCCGATGAAGCAAGACATCGTCGAAGGGCCGTGAGCCGCTGGGCACGGTGGGGCGGGGCGGTTACGCCCCGCCCCCTGTGGGTCAGCCATGCCTGTGGTTCAACTATGCGAGGAGTCGGCCATGCAAGCCCCCGTCATCGTCTACAGCGATTTCAACTGTCCCTTCTGCTATGCCCTCAATGAAGAGCTCGGCAGGCTGGACATCACCGAGCGCCTCTCCTGGCGGGGCGTCCAACATGCTCCAGGGCTGCCCGTGCCCCTGGTTTCATGGAACGGGGAGTTGACGGAGGCCCTGGAGCGGGAAGTGGAGGCGGTGCGTCTGCGGGCGCCGGAGCTGCCGATCGAGGCGCCGGGCGGGAAGCCGAACACCGCGAGAGCCATCCGCGCCGCAGCCTTGGCCTTGGCAATGGATCGGCAACGGGGCCATGCCTTCAAGGATCTGCTCTATCGCGCCTTCTGGTGCCGGGGAACGGACCTGTCCGATCCCGAGACGCTCGATCGCCTCGCCGCGGAGGCGGGCTTCACCGGCCTGTCGTTCGCGCAGCTGGACCGGCACGAGATCGTCGCCACGACCTCAGGCTGGCAGCACGAGTGGGAGCAAAACGGTTGCCTTGCCGTCCCGGCGCTCCTGCGCCCAGACGGTGTGACGCTCATCGGGTTCCACGGACGCGAGCAGACCGCGCAGTTCTTACAGTCTGAGATCGGAGCGAGGCCGGGCAGCAGCAGGGCGGTGTAGCAGGAGACACGCCGCTCAGCGGCGGGAGGACGCGGCCAGCAGCAGACAGGCCAAGGCGCGCACTCGTTCAAAGTAGGCGGCGGCCTCATCGGTGAGATCGGGCAAGAGCCCGTTCAGGTCGGCCAGACAATCCTCCACCATGACGACGCGCTGAGGGTCCAGCCCCTCGGCCGAGTCCAAGTAGTAGGTGACGCAGCCGCTGATCACGGTGTCCAGCGTCATCAGCTCACCCTGGTTCGGATCGGAGAAGGTTGGCCAGCCCGCACCCTTGTGCCTCTGCCAGAGTTCGAGGAGATCGTTCACAACGTTCCTTGCAAGACATCCATCGCCAGCAACGTGCCCAAGGCCAGCAGGAGAACCCCGGCCAGCCGGTGCAGCCAGGCTGGGGTTCGCCCCCAATACTCCATCAATCGGTCGCGCAAGGGTGCCGAGATGCCCAGAAGCAGCAATCCCTTGACGACCGTGAGCACGCCGAGGGCGGCCCACAGCCAATGCCCTCGCAGAGGAGCCGCCCCCAGGAACAGCAACAACCCGCCCAGGATCATCCCTTGCGCCATGAGCAGACCGCCCAAAGGATCGGCCAATGCCAGCCGCATCCGTTCCTGCCACCAGGCGGGCAGAGCGATCATCGCCACGCCGATCCCGACCCACACCACACTGATGAGTCCGCCCACGAACAACGTCTGGATCATCTCACTCGTTCTCCAGCCAACCCAAGGCCCGCAGCAGGAGCAACGCCAGCGTGCACAAGGCCAGGCCCCAAAACCGGTAATCCACATCCTCCCGTTGCAGGCACCATTCCAATATGTTCTTTTTGAGCCCTTCGGGCCCGAGAGCCAGGAAAGTCCCTTTGACGACCATTGCCAGGCCCGTCACAATCCAGAGCGGCTCATAATGGAGGCCGGCGGCGCCCCAGAGCAGCAGGAGGCCCAGACAGACGGCTACCCCTTCCCAGCGCAAGAGGGTGGGGGACAAGGCCAGCGCCTCCCGCACCCGCGCAATCACGAGGCGGGGCGCTACCAACAGGGCCAGCCCGTCGGCCATCCAAATCCCGGCGATCGCGGCAAGGACGTACTTCATCAAGGCCCCGTGAATGGTGAGTAGTGAATGGTACCGGGAAAGGGAGCGGTCCTGAGCGCATTGACCCCTTCTGTCCGTTCACAATTCACGATTACCTGTTCACTTGTTCTACGGATAGAGCCCGCGCGCCAGATGCGCCTGCGCCACCTTATCAATGCCGCTCATCAGTGCGGCCATGCGCATCGTCACCCCGTGCTGCTGGGAGAATTGCAATGTGCGGTGGAAGGCCGCCGTGATGATCTCATGCAGCCGGTCCCGGATGTCCAGGGAGTTCCAGAAGAACCGCTGCATGTCCTGGACCCATTCGAAATAGGACACGATGACACCGCCCGAATTGGCCAGAATGTCGGGGATAACGAAGACGCCCTTGTCGGTCAGAATCTGATCCGCTTCCAGCGTGGTCGGACCGTTGGCCCCCTCCGCCAGAATCCGGCAGGAGATCTTTGCCGCGTTGGCCTTGGTGATCTGCTCGGAGAGGGCCGCCGGCACCAGCACCGTACAGTCCAGTGCCAAGAGTTCCCGGTTGGTGATGCGGTCGCCCATTGTGCAGGCACTGAGCGTCTGCCCGTTCGCGCGATACCAGGTCAGCAATTCGGGAATGTGCAACCCCTTGGCGTTGTAGAGCCCGCCGCTCACATCGCTGACCGCCACCACCTTGGCGCCGACCTCCGCCATGATGCGGGCCGTGTGGGCCCCCACGTTCCCGAATCCTTGAATCGCCACCGTCGCCTGTTGGATATCCAGTTTCAGGTGTCGCATGGCCTCCAAGGTCACATCCACCACGCCCCGGCCCGTCGCCTCTTCGCGTCCCAAGCTCCCGCCGATGGACAGGGGCTTGCCCGTGACCACCCCCGGCACCGCATAGCCGACCTGCATGCTGTAGGTGTCCATCATCCAGGCCATCACTTGCGCGTCCGTCCCCACGTCCGGCGCCGGCACGTCTTTGTCCGGCCCGATGAGCGGGAAAATCGCGGCGGCGTAGCGCCGGGTGAGTCGCTGCAGTTCCGCGCGGGAGAGCTGCTTGGGGTTGACCCGAACGCCGCCTTTCGCCCCGCCATACGGCAAACCAGTCAATGCACATTTCCAGGTCATCCACATGGCCAATGCCGCCACTTCCCCCAGGTTGACGTCAGGATGGTACCGAACGCCTCCCTTGGACGGACCGCGGGACGAATCGTGTTGCACGCGGTAGCCGGCAAACATCTTGACCGTGCCGTCATCCATCCGCACGGGCACATTCACCAACAGCGACCGTTCCGGAAGTTTCAGCCGCTCGCGAAGATTTTGGTCCAGATGCATCCGTTCGGCCGCCTGATCGAACTGCGCGACCGCCAAACGGAACGTATGATTGTCGAGTTCGTTCACAGCAATCCTCTTCCGCCTCCCACACCAGCCGACAGAACAGCCTCAGCCTGGTCCGGCTCGGTCCAGCCAAGATCGAACAATCGCCCGAAGTGTTCCGCCACCTGCCGCCGGACCAAGGGCATGTCCGCCGACCCGCCGAGCCGCGCGGCCATGGACGTCACCAGGCAACCGGCGATACCGCAAGGCGTGATCCGGCTGAACGGGGTCACATCGACATTCACGTTCAAGGCGAACCCGTGCATGGTGATCCCCTTGTTGATGCGCACGCCGACCGCGGCGATTTTTTCAGCCGGCTCACCGCCAATCCACACGCCCGGCAGCTTCTCCACCCGCCGCCCGGTGATCCCCCAGTCAGCCAGGGTCCGGATCACCACTTCCTCGAGAAGCCCCACGTAGGCTTTGGGGCCGGGACAATGGTCGGTCAGCTTCAGAATCGGATAGCCGACGAGCTGGCCCGGCCCGTGATAGGTCACCGAGCCGCCCCGTTCCACACGATGGACCGGAATCCCCTCGGCAGCAAGGTCCTTCCAATGGTCGTCCTTTCCGGTCCGCCCGACCGTAAACACCGGCTCATGTTCGAGCAACAGCAGGGTGTCGGGACGGCGGTCGGCGGCCCGTTCCTCGACCAGCCGATGTTGCAGGTCCCAGGCTTGGGCATAGTCCAAACGGCCAACATTGAAGAGCGCAGCGGGTGTGGACACGACGACCGCTCCCGTTGAACAAGCTCGTGCAGAACAAGGCGAATCGGGAAATCAGCATAGCACAGCCCCGGGACCCGGACAATCAGGAGCGGGCCGCGAGGCGGTTCCGATGAAAGAGCCCCGGCATCCTTGACCCGCCTCTGGAAAGAGATTACCCTTACGGGCGCAACGCGGCGATCACAGCATCCCGGAGCAAGCATCCTAAATGGACAATTCGAGCGCGATCCTGATTGTGGACGACGAGCCGGACATGCGGGCCCTGCTCAAAGACGTGCTGGAGGAACGGGGCCATCGAGTTCAGGTGGCGTCCAATGGCCGCGAGGCGCTCAAGAAGCTGGCCGAGGAAGAATACTCGGTGGTGCTGACGGACATCCGCATGAAAGAAATGCAAGGAATCGAACTGCTGGCAGAGGTCAAGCGGACGTACCCCGACATCAACGTCATTGTGATGACCGCCTTCGGCTCGGTGGAGAGCGCGATCGAGGCCATGAAACAAGGAGCCTACGACTATCTCACGAAGCCGGTGAAGACAGAAGAACTCATCCTGGTCATGGAAAAAGCCCTGCGCGAGGCCTCCCTGCGGCGCGAAGTCGGCCGGTTGCGGCGCGAGGTGCACAAGGAGTACAGCTTCCACCAGATCCTGGGGAAGAGCAAACCGATGCAGCAGGTCTTCGACCTGATCCGCCGGGTCGCCGACAGCCCCACCAACGTCCTGATCACCGGCGAGAGCGGGACCGGCAAGGAACTGGTTGCCAAGGCCATCCACTACAACAGCGAACGGCGCGACGCCCCCTTCGTGCCGGTGAACTGCGCGGCCATCCCGGAAGCCCTGTTGGAAAGCGAGTTGTTCGGCCACATGAAGGGCGCCTTCACCGACGCCAAGGGGGACAAGCGGGGCCTGTTCGAAGAAGCGCAAAAGGGCACCCTGTTCCTGGACGAGATCAGCGAATTGCCGCTCATGCTCCAGGCCAAGATCCTGCGCGCCATCCAGGAGCGGGAGATCCGGCGGGTCGGCGCCACGAAGTCCATGCCCGTGGACGTCCGCATCATCGCCGCCACGAATCTGCACTTGGCCGAAGAGGTCAAGGCGAAGCGGTTCCGCGAGGACCTCTACTACCGCCTGAACGTCATCGAGATCCACCTACCGCCGTTGCGGGAGCGTCGGGAGGATATCCCCATGCTGGTGGAGGCGTTCCTCAAGAAGTGCGCGGAAGCCAGCCACAAGAACCTGCGCGGCATGAACGAGACCGCCCTGGCGCTCCTCATGGACTATCCCTGGCCGGGCAACGTGCGGGAGCTGGAAAACGTCATCGAGCGGGCCGTCACGCTGGCGCGGGGCGAGAAGATTGTCCCGGACGATCTGCCGCCGGCCATCCAAGGCGCGCGCGGCGACCGAGCGGTCATCGACGAGGCGGCGGAGCACGTCCTGCCGTTGGCCGACGTGGAGAAAGAATACATTCTCCGCATCCTGGAAAAAACCGGCGGCAACAAGTACCAGGCGGCCCAAACCCTGGGCATCGACCGGAAGACCCTCTACCGGAAGCTGGCGGAAATCGAAGAGCGAAACAGGAAGTCGTAAGGAGCCGCGGGAGCATGATCGATGATGAGCTGATCGGCGAAGCCCACCTCCGCCACATCGTCGAGTCGGCGATGGACGCGATCATCACGATCAACGCCGAACAGCGCATCGTCCTGTTCAATCCGGCCGCCCAGCAGATGTTCCGCTGCGCGGCCACGGATGCCCTCGGCCAACCCATCGACCGGTTCATCCCGCAGCGGTTTCGCCCGGCGCACCAGGGCCACATCGAAACCTTCGGCCATACCAGAGTCACCAACCGGCGCATGGGGATGCTGGGCACGGTCACGGGCCTTCGCGCGGACGGGGACGAGTTCCCGGCCGAAGCCTCCATCTCCCAGTTCGACACCTCCACGGGAAAGTTTTTCACCGTCATTCTGCGCGACATCACCCAGCGCAAGCGAGCCGAGGCCGCGCTCCAGGAAAGCGAAGCCCGGTTCAAAGCCTTCATGGACAACAGCCCTACGATCGCGTTCCTGAAAGACACCCAAGGACACTACGTCTACGTCAACCGCCCGTTCGAGATGCACCTGAATAAGCCTGCCGCCCACGTGCTCGGCAAATCGGTCTTTGAAGTCTGGCCGTCAGACATCGCGCACAAGCTGCACGATCATGACGCCAAGACACTCGTCGCAGACACCACCATCGAGCATGTCGAGGTCATTCCCGATGCGAAGGGAGAACTCCGTCAGTGGCTGGTGCTGAAGTTTCCCTTCAGAGATTCGTCAGGAACACGCTATGTCGGCGGAGTGGGCCTCGACATCACGCATCGCAAGGACCTGGAGGAACAGCTTCGCCAGACCGAGCGGCTGGCCGAGCTGGGCACCCTGGCCTCCGGCATGGCCCATGAGATCGGCACGCCCATGAACGTGATCCTGGGCCGAGCCGAGTTCCTGATGCGGAAGACCCAGGAGGAGCAGACCAAGAAGGGGTTGGAAACCATCGTCGCGCAGGTGGAGCGGATCACGAAGCTCATGAACCAATTGCTGACCTTCGCCCGGCGGCGCCCGAGCGAGCGGCGCGCGATGGATCTGCGGACCACCGTGGAAACGTGCTTGGAGATCCTGAGCGAGCGGCTGGCACGGCACCATGTGAAGGTGGACACGACGATTCCCCTCGACCTCCCGCCGGTCCATGCCGACCAGGATCAGATGAGCCAAGTCTTCCTGAACCTGTTCATCAACGCCGTGCATGCGATGCCGGAAGGGGGCCAGCTCCGCATCGCGGCGGAGCCGACCGGCAACCACGTGACCGTCACGGTGGCCGATACGGGCCACGGGATTCCTGCGGAATACCTGACGAAGATTTTCACCCCATTTTTTACGACCAAGGAGGTCGGCAAGGGAACCGGCCTTGGGCTCACGGTCGTCCACGGGATACTGCAGGAACATGGCGGGTCAATCACCGTGGAAAGTCAGAAAGACCAGGGCACGGCCTTTACCCTCATGTTGCCTGTTTCTCCGTCCCAATAACTCGTTTCCCGCTCGTTCAACATTCCATTTTGGTTGGTTCTTCCTCCTTAATATTCTGTCCGATTGTAGAATTCTGGGACCGAGCGGGCGATCGCTTGCGCCGTACTTGTCCCCATTCACCCCACATCCTATGATCCAACCTTACGAGTCACTGCCATTGTCGGATAGGGAAACCCGCGTCCCTCCTGTGTTCTTCTCGATCGTGCTGGTCCGAATGGCCCGCTTGCTTCAGACAGGCATATCTATTGCGAAGGAGAGGATCGTACGGAGCCCTTCCTTAAGGGTCCAAAGGAGTCATGGTGGCAATAAAGGAGTCTGCGGTGTTGCTTGTAGTGGAAGATGATACGGCGATGCGAAGCCTCATCTGCGATGAATTTTGGGACTTGGGCCTCCGGATTGTGGAGGCAGGGGACGGAGACGAGGCCTTGCAGCGCATCGCCGAGCACCAGCCCGACCTCATCCTGACGGACCTCCGCATGCCGGCGGGGGGGCTCGACTATGTCGCCCGACTGCGGACCGTGGCGCCAAGCTGCCCGATCATCCTGATGACCGCCTTCGGAGACCCCAGAGTCAGGACGGAAGCGCTGCAAGCAGGCGTGACGGCCTATTTCAGCAAACCGGTGCGCATGAGCGACTTGAAGACCGCCGTCAAGGACTTGTTGGACCACAAGACGGGAGCAAATGGCAACTCGAGATAGAAAGCCTATCGCCTATGGCAAATGGCAAGAAAAGGGGCTGACCGCCTCCGAGCCATTCGCTAATTGGTTATAATTCATAGGCTCTTTGCCCTGGAGAACGAGATGGCCGGATCTCGACGAGACAGCACCCCTCCCCCTCTCACGCCGGATGACCCGATTCTGGCCGCCCACCTCGAAGCGGTGCGGGCGCTCGGCGAGCGGCTGCACGAGCCGATCGCGGTGATCGACCGGCAGTTCAAGCTCGTCTACGCCAACAAGCCGGCCCACGAGAGCCCGGACTGTCTGGAGATTGAGACTCCCGCCGTGAAGTGTCATGCGGCCTTCGTCGGCCAGTCCGACCCCTGCCCGATCTGCCCGGCGCAGCAAGTTTTTGACGGCCTGGACTTCAAGACGGTCGCCGAGCAGCTACCACCGGATGCGGCGACCTGCGGCGTCGTGGAAACATTTCCCCTGCACTCGGCGGACGGGGAGCGGGCCTGCGTCGTTCAAATTCTCAAGCCGCGCGGGGCAGCAGGGCGGGCCACCGCGGAGGCCAGCCGCCCGAAGAACAGCGACCATCTCGGGAGCATGATCGGACACAGTCCGGCCATGCGGGACCTGTTCGAGATGATCCGGTTGATCGCCGACAGCCAAGCCACCGTGCTCCTGCATGGAGAAAGCGGGACCGGCAAAGAACTGGTGGCCAAAACCATCCACCAGCTCAGTGGACGGCGCGACAAGCCCTTCGTGGTCGTGGACTGCGGGACGCTCACGGAAACGCTGCTCGAAAGTGAACTGTTCGGGCACTTGAAAGGCGCTTTCACCGGCGCGCACGCCGCCAAGAAGGGCCTCTTCCAGGAAGCGGACGGCGGCACCATCTTCCTGGATGAAATCGCCGATACGAGCGCGCACTTTCAGGCCAAGCTCTTGCGCGTCCTCCAGGAAGGTGAAGTGAAGCCGGTGGGGAGCGGACGATCGACCAAGGTGGATGTCCGGGTGATCTCGGCCACGAACAAGGACTTGCAGGGTCTGATCAAGGCCAGGACATTCCGCGAAGATCTTTATTATCGCCTCGCCGTACTGCCCCTGGCCCTGCCGCCGCTACGCGAACGGCGCGAGGACATTCCGCTGCTTATCCGACATTTCATCGAGGCCGCCTCCAAACGGCACCGCAAGCCGCTTCGAGACGTGACAGCCGATGCCATGCGGGCCTTGGTGGATGCGCCCTGGCCGGGTAACATCCGGGAACTCGAACATCTGATCGAGCGGGCGGTCGTCACGACGTCAGGTCCGCAAGTGACGCAAGCGCATTTGTTCGGATCCAACCCCTCACGCACCGCCCCGGCGGAAACTGATCTTCGCACGGTGGCTCGCACGGCAGCGCAACAGGCCGAGCGGACCCGCATCGAGGAAGCCCTGCGCCAAGCCTCCGGCAACCGGTCGCATGCCGCTCGGCTGCTCAAGGTCAGTCGGGCCAATCTCTACAATAAGCTCCGCACCTACCAGATCGTCTAGCCGTTGATAGGAACATTCCTTTCCATACTGGTTATTTTCTGTCGAGATAGTTCTTCAACCATCTACTAAGTATCCCCCAAGCCCCCTGCATAGACTATATCTGCCCCAATCTGTCTCTGCCGCCGATTATGCTGTTCAATTCTTTGGACAACAAAACCTCTTGAATTATATGGAAAGACATAGATCCGGTCGCGAAACTGTCCATGCCTGTGGAATTCTTCCGCGTTGCTGCGACCTGGCCGGGCTGACATTTCACGTCTACATTATTAATAAATATGGTTTTTTTGACTCTTTGACAGAAAGCCGCAACATGGCACGCCTGTTGCGGAGATAAACGTCCGCTGGCGGAGGGAGGGTAGCTAGGACCGGCCTCCGAATGACCCTGACCTGTCAATAAGAAGGACTCTCCGCCGGCACTTATTTTTCAATCATATGGAGAACGGGAGGCCGGGCAGCAGCAGACATAAGAAGGAATCCGCGATCTTTTTCCGGTGGCCGCAGGCTTTGCGACCGCCGTTGTTGTCAGAAAGGAGGCCGAGTGATGAGGTCCTTGAAGTCCCAACGCAGACGCCGCTCCGCGCAAGTGGTGGCGAGTCTGCAGGCAGCGCTGCTGGCGAGCAGCCTTATAGCATCGCCATCCCTGTTCGCTGCCGGTCCTTCGCATGAATCCCATCAGGGTCATGCGACGCCGGTGTCCGGTCCGGTGGCCGGCTCGAACTGGCAGGACGCCCTGAAGGCGCAGACGAAGGTGGAGGACGCCCTGGAGGGGCGCGCCGGACGCTCCGAAGTGGTCGAGATGCAACACAACCGGCTCATGCGCAAGATGGACGAGCAGATGGCGCAGGATGCCCAGGCGCATCAGACGTCCGGTTTATTCAACGGCATGTCGTCGATGCACCAATACATGGGGCAGGACGGATCCAGCTTCCTGCTGATGTCCGACAACAAGGTTGAACCGGTCTCGATGACCGGCGGCAAGTGTCCGGCCGGCGCGCCCGTGAAGACCTATGACGTCTCGATGATCAACGTCGAGATCTCCCTCAACCGGTGGCTGGACTACTATCCCGGCTACATGTACGTGCTGGCCCGGGACATCGACAAGGTTCGGGCGGAAGAGGCCAAGAACAAGGCAGCGCGTGAAAAAGAAGGCTTCGATCCGGGATCGGTGACCACCGGCCTCCAGGGCGACGCGATCCAACCGCTCGTCCTCAGGGCGAACCAGGGCGACTGCGTCAAGATCACCCTGCGCAACCAGATGGCAGACGAATCGGGCAGCTTGCACATCCAGTCCGCCGGCATGGTCATCAGCGCCACCGGGAAGGCGGCCACCACCACGAACCCGGATTCCGTCGTGGCACCGGGCAAGTCGGTAGAGATGGAATGGTACATTCCTTCCAGCACGCAGGAAGGCGTCCGGCAGTTCCATTCCTACAGCCGCGACCGCGAGCTGACCGTGTTGGGCCTCTTCGGCGCGTTCGTCGTCGAACCGAAGGGATCCAAGTATCTCGATCCGCTCGGGACCGGGGCGGCGCCGGAAACCGCCAGCGGCTGGCAAGTCATGATTGACAACGGCTCTGGGCCGGATTTCCGCGAGCACGTGCTCTTCTATCATGAGATCGGCGACGAGGCGTTCCGCCCGTTGAACAAGAAGAGCGACTTCCTGCCCCAGCGCGATCCGCTCACCGACGCCTACCGTCCGGGTGGCCGCGCGCTGAACTACCGCAGTGAGCCGTTCGGCATCGACCAGATGCACTTGCAGCACGAGTATTTCGGGTTCGAGGACGAGTCCTTGGCCTACAGCGCCTATACGTTCGGCGATCCGCCGACCACGATTCCTCGCGGCTACCTGGGCGATCCGACCAAGTGGCGCATTGTCCACGGTGGATCGGAAGTATTCCACTCGCACCATCCCCACAGCGGAACGATTCGCTGGCAGCGTAGCCCTGCGACCGAGCCCAACAACATGTGGGCGATGGGCCAGGACGGCCCGGTGAAGTATCCGGTCGTGCGGACCAAGTCCGATCGCGTGGACGTGGAGGTGATCGGGCCGTCGGAAGCATTGGACCTCGAACCGGAATGCGGCGGCGGCGGGTGCCAGCACCTGGCCGGCGAATTCCTGTTCCACTGCCACGTCGCCCACCACTATGTCGCGGGGATGTGGGGCTACGGCCGGTACTACAACACGCTCCAAGTCGGCCAGGGCCATACCGACACGATGCCGGACATGCGGGAACTGCCGGATCGGCAAGGACGGATGAAGCTCGGTGTGTCGTCCGACAAGCTGATCGGGACGACCGTGGATTGGTTCGGCAAGAAGTTCAAGATCGTGGATCGGAAGCAGAAGACCAACTGGAAGGCCGATCCGGCGATCGTGAACATCAAGGACTGGGTGGAAATCTTCGTGCCGGCTCAGGGCCAGCCGGGCCATAAGGACGACGAAGTCGCCCAGATCAAGGCCTATGACGCCACCGTGTGGGACTGGAAGTGGGACGGCGACGTCGCCAAGGGCGAGCGGGAGAGCACGGCCAAGAATCCGAAGTACCCGGCGGCGGACAAGTGGTCGGACAGCACCAGACCGGCCATCCTGTTCGATCCCACCACGGGGAAAATGGCATGGCCGCTCTTTAAGCCGCACTTCGGCAAGCGTGTGCCCTTCTCGGCGAACCACAGCGGGGCGCCCTGGCTGGAGCCGATCCACCAGGATGAAAACGGCGAGCGGACCTCGGAGCCGGCCAAGCCGGGTGAGAACGGCCCGTGGAGCCTGTGCCCGAACAATGCGAACACTCCCAAGGTGAACAACCTGCACTTCATCCGGCTGCCCATCACCCTGTCCAAAAAGCAGGGGAAGGAGCCGGCGATCACGGACAAGGACGGGTTGATTTACGTTCACCATGAGGAAGAGCGGTTGACCCGTGCCAACGACGATATGAAGTATCCCGCGGTCCTGCGCGCCAACGTGTACGATTGCGTGGATACGATTCTCACCAGCGAATGGGACGATGATGATTTCACCAACTTCCAGTCGTCCAAGATCAACATCCATCCCCATTTCTTCCAGTTCGATACGGGGAACTCGGACGGCGTGATTTCCGGGATGGAGTATGAAATGTCGGTCCGCCCCTTCACCATGTGGGGGAAGAAGACCAATCACGGGTTGCCCGCGCCGATGGTCGCCAAGGTCGTCGGCGGAGCGAAAGCCGGCGCCACGTCCATCAAGATTCAGATGGCGCCCGGGGCGGCGGCGTTCCATGTGAACACCGAAGTGATGGTGGGCATGGATTGCTTGGAAAAGGGCAACGATCACGCGGCGTCACTGCCGCGGGATAAGAGTTGCTCCGAGGTCGCCCGCATCAAGTCGATCAACGGAGATACCCTCACGTTCTTCAAGCCGCTGAAGCAGAACCATCCGGCCAACGACCTCGTGTCGCCGGAGTTCGTGCGGTATCGGTATTGGGTGGATGCGGACTACGGCACCGTGTTCTGGCATGACCATGCCTTCGGCGCGACGACCTGGCCTCACGGCGGGTTCGGCGTGACGCTCGTGGAGCCCTTCGGGTCCACGTATCATGATCCGAAGAACGGGAAGCTGGTCTACAGCGGACCGATCGCGGACATTCACGGCACCGAGCCGATCGGCTTCGGGGTGAGCGGGAGCTTCCGTGAGCTGATGGTGTCGATCCACGACACCGTCCCGCACACCGTGAACGTGATCCAGGCGGGCAATCCGCCCGGACAGCCGGTGGAAGTGGCGCTGGAAGCGGGTAAGACCGTGTCGTTCCAGATGCCGGAGAAGATCCTCAATGCGCCCAACCAGTACATCAACGGGGGGACGCACACGACCGGCAGCGGCTTCAATTTCCGAGCCGAACCGTTCGCGCAACGGTTGTCGAACAACCCGGACACCTCGGTGTTGTTCAGCAGCGCCGTGCACGGGGATCCGGATACGCCCATGCTGCGGGCCTACGCAGGCGATACGGTCGTGTTCCGGCTGTTGCATCAGTTGATGAACGAGTCGCACGTGTGGACCATCTCCGGGCACACGTTCCTGACCGAACGGTACGCCGGGGACGCCAATCGGAAGTACTCGATCCATGTCGGGATCGCCGAACGGTACGACCTGGTGACCAAGGCGGGCGGCTTCCAAGGCATGCCGGGTGACTACATCCACTTCAACGGCCGGAGCTCCCACTTCGCCGAAGGTGGATGGGGGATCTTCCGCGTGCTGGACAAGCCGGCCGCGGATCTGCAACCGCTCCCGAAGGGCACCAACCCCACGGGCATTCCGGTGACGCCGAGCAATGTCTGCCCGGCGGACGCACCGGTGAAGACGTTCAACGTGGTGGCCATAGACCGTCCGTTGAAACTGAACCCGAAAGCACCGGACGCGATTGAAGTGGACTTCGAGCGCAAGATCGAAATGACCGTCCCCGATGGCAAGATCTTCGCGCTGGAAGAGGACGCCACGAGGGTGGCGGGCAACGTGATGCCGCATCCGCTCACGCTGCGCGTCAACGTCGGCGATTGCGTCAAGGTCAATCTGAAGAACAAGATGAAGGCGAGCAAGGCGTCGTTCTTCGCGCCGGGCCTGGCCTTCGATCCGAAGGACAGCCAGGGCCTGAACGTCGGCAACAACGGCGGCGATCAGACCGTGGCGCCGGGCGGGAGCCGCACCTACACCTACTATGCGCATCCGGGCAACAAGGAGACGACATCGTTGGTGTGGGACGGCGGGAACATCGTGACCAATCCGCGCAACGGGCTCTACGGGGCGGTCGTCGTCGGACCGCGCGGGTCGCAGTATCGCGATCCGGTGACCGGCGAGGATCTCTCGCAGAAGAACGCCTGGCGGGCGGATGTCATCGTGGACCGGAGCCTGACGGAGAATGCCGGCAAAGCGAACTATCGCGATGTCGCGCTGTTCTTCCAGGACGAGGACAACATCATCGGGACGGCGTTCATGCCCTACGTGCAGAACGTGGCGGGCGTGACGGCGGTCAACTACCGAGCGGAACCCTATAAGTTTCGCGAGGAGCAGGGCTGCGGCCTGGACAAGGTCTTTATGCCCTGCAAAGTGGACGCGCCGGAAGATCCCGTAACGCCATTGATCGAAGCGCATACGGGCGACGCGGTCCGGATCCACGTGATCGGGGCGAACAACGAACAGAACGGCATGTTCTCGGTGGAAGGCCACGAGTGGCCCATCGAGCCCTACATGCCGGGCGCCGACCAGATCAGCGTGGTGGAGTACTCCGGGTCCGAGACCCTGGATGTCTTCCTGCGCGGCGGCGCGGGCGGCCCGGCCCGGTTGGCGGGCGATTACGTCTGGTCCAACCAGCGGCTGCCCTATACCCAGTCCGGGCAGTGGGGCTACTTCCGGGTGCTGCCGGCCGGCGATCAGCGGATCCTTCCGCTGTCGGGCGGCGCAGTCGGAACCAAGAACGCGGAGGTCCCGCCCAGCCAGCCTTCGGCCGGCCAGGCGATCCCGACCGCGATGAAGTAGTCGCAGTGCACGGGTAACACCGAGGACGGGGGAGCTGCAGAACAACGCAGCTTCCCCGTTCTCTTTCACGCTGAATGCTGAATGCGGAATGATGAGCGGGCGAGGCCGTTCGTTCATCCTTCGTCACTCATCCTTCATCATCATCTTACAGAGGGGGCCGGCATGCGGACATGGACCAGGACAGTCATAGGAACGGTGGTTGGCGTAGCGTTCTTGCTCGGCTTCGGCGAGGTCGAGGCCTACGAAGAAGTCACGGTGACCGACGGCGGGACATTGACCGGGCAGGTCACGCTCGACGGGGCCGTGCCGAAACCGAAGGGCTACAATCTGACCACCCTGCCCGACCCCCTCTATTGCGGGCGCATTTCCGACGGGCAAGGCTGGCGCATCCTGCAACCGTTCCAGGTCGGGCCGGCGGGCGAGTTTCGCGAGCTCGTGGTCTATCTG